>JACMLN010000183.1 GCA_014379585.1 Gloeobacterales cyanobacterium ES-bin-313
ATCCGTCTCGCCCTCAAAGATGCTGGCATTACACCCGAAGCCTTGAACTATATCAACGCCCATGCCACCAGTACTGAAGTCGGGGACTTGATCGAAGTGCAAGCGATCAAGACTGTGCTTGGTGACCACGCTTACAAAGTTGCCATCAGCGCCACCAAATCGATGACAGGCCACCTCCTAGGCGGATCAGGTGGGATCGCTGGCGTTGCAACAGCCCTCGCTATCTATAACGGCATGGCGCCGCCAACCCTTAACCTCGAAAATCCAGACCCAATCTGCGATCTAGATTTTGTGCCCCATACCGCTCGCGCGCTATCGATCGAGGCTGGAATGCTCAACGCCTTTGGCTTTGGTGGCCACAATGTAGCCTTGGTTTTCCGAAAGTTTCACCAAACCTAGGGCTGTAGTCTGTGACTAAGATTCTTTGCCAATGGGTGATCTGTTGCTATACCGTGCTGTTTAGCCAAACTGCAGAAGCAGGAACCATGCCCTTGCGGGCTCAACCTGGAAACAGTAGCCGCTGGCTCAAGGTAGCCAATGTAAAAGGCGAAACGACCTACAGCAAGGCTCGCCAAGAGCAACGGCCTGCCCACATTGGTGATCGTCTCCAATTACCAGGCGATCAGTTGAGTACTCTCGCATCGGGGTCTGCAGAACTGCACCTCGACGATGGTATTGCCAAGATCAGCATTGGCAACCTGACGACAGTCACCATTCAGAACCTCGAAAAGCGTGCCGACGGCGGCAAAGTGACCAACCTTCAAATAGAAGGGGGTCAATGCCTATTGAAACTACGCCCACTGAATCACCCCCACTCATCAGTCACCATAAGCACACCAGCGGCGATTGCAGGCGTGCGCGGAACCGTCTTTGGCATTTCAGCTAATGGTCAAGGTTTGAGTGCGATTGCCACTCGACAAGGAAAAGTTATCGTCACCGGACAAGGCAAAAGCGTGGCCGTTCATGCCTGGGAACAGAGCTTGGCTGTGCCTGGACAGCCACCAACCTCGCCTCGCCCGTTGGTACAAAATGCCTATCTCTTCGACGTCAAATTGGCCTGGGTGAATGCAGAGCAAGTGCGTCTACAGGCCAACACAGATCCAGGCAATTTGGTCCGAGTTTCCGGAGTACCTTTGGATATCGGCATCAATGGTCGGATCGAAACAACAGCTACAGTTACACCAGATCTGCGCGTGATCGTCGAGATTACGACTCCCCTGGGTCAACAAAAAATATTTCCGCTGACGGTACTCCTCAGTGAAAAGCCTAAGGTTTGATCGCTACTGGCCACCCTTGTTTGTCGCCGTTCTAGCGGTAGTTGGTTTGAGCATTGGGGCGTGGGAACGCTTAGAACAACTCAGTGCAGAGACGTTTTTTCGACTCCGGGGGGAACGGACTTCGACTGTGCCACTTGTCCTTGTTGCCATCGACGAGCGCAGTGTCGCCGAACTTGGGCAATGGCCTCTAGCTCGCCGTCATTACATTCCGGTACTTCGGACTCTAGAAAGTGCTGCAGTCGTCGGACTCGATGTTCTACTCAGCGAAAGCTCCCCCGATGATCAAGCCCTCGCCAAGTCAATGGGTGAGCAAGGCCGAGTCGTTGTGGCCCGTGCTAGGACAGGAAGCACGAGCCTTCTGCCTAATCCTGTGATTCAAAGTGCAAGTGCTGCGATGGGGGATATCGGTATTCCCCTCGAAGGCCACAGCACCTTCCAAAGCATCGGTCTGGTGAGTACTGAAGGGGAAGAAATTTTTGGTCTCAGTATTGCGCGCCTCTACGCAACCTCCATGGGACTCCCCCAACCACAACTTCCTGAGCGCCTCTGGCTCAATTGGCCCGCTTCGATCAAAAATTTGCAGACAGTCAGCTTTATCGATGTCTTAGATGGCAAGGTACCTGAATCGGTCTTTGTCGACAAGATTGTGCTGATTGGCAGCACGGTAGCAGGCGTTGATAACTTTACAACTCCCTTCGATGCCCAAAGCAACGGTGTCCATATCCATTGGACTATTATCGAGAACCTCCTCGGCAACACCCAGTTACGAATACTTCCGCAAGCATGGGTGGACGTATTACTCGTTGGACTCACCCTTGGCACCGGCTTTACACTCTCTGGTCGTACTGTTTTTTTCCAATTGGGAGCACTCCTGGGTGCCTGTCTCCTTTGGTGGGGTTTGGCTCTCTTCGCCTGGTACAACAACTGGTGGCTGCCTGTCGCTTCGCCGATCGGGACTCTGCTTTTGCTCACCAGTTGCTTTTTAATCGAAAATGTACAGCGAGCTAATTTTGAACGCCAAGCAGCTTTGAGTGCCGACCAAGCAAAAGGGCAGTTTTTGGCCATCATGAGTCATGAGATTCGCACACCTATGAATGGAGTCTTGGGCATGACAGAACTTCTCCTCGATACCCCTCTTGACGCAAAACAAGCGGACTACGTGGATACGATCCGATCCAGTGGCGAAATCTTGCTCGCCTTGATCAACGATGTCCTCGATTTCTCGAAACTAGAAGCCCGTCGCCTAGAACTCGACTTCCATGCGATGAACCTGCACGAATGTATTGAAGAAGTTTTTAGCGTTGTCGCTCAATCAGCCCAGACAAAAGCATTACATCTTGGCTACTCAATTGACCCGCAAGTCCCTGAAGTCATTGTGGGGGATAGCCTGCGGTTGCGCCAAATTCTCTTGAACTTGTTAAGCAATGGCATTAAATTTACATCTCAGGGAAAAGTCTGCTTGTCGATCACACTTCAAACCGTCGGGCGCGGGTCTGAAATCTGTTTTGCCATTCAAGATACAGGCATCGGCATTCCCCAGGAGCGTCTTAGCCAACTTTTTCAGTCTTTTGCCCAAGTCAGCAGTGCAACTGCGAGCAAGTACGGCGGCACTGGGCTCGGCCTTTTGATCAGCAAGCAGTTGGTCGAGTTGATGGGTGGACGGATGTGGGTAGAAAGTAAACTCGATTGCGGTTCAACTTTCTCGTTCACGATTCCCAGTCAGGTGATCTAAGCAGCCTGAAAAGAGAAGAAATAACGCATTCTCAGGATCTTTAATTTTTTCAGTATCAAAATTCATCGAATCTTGACTAAATCTGGGCATCATATTCATGGGCTTTCCAGGATTTTCCTGGCATACTGAAGGCAGGCAAGTCAGGTAATCTTGACAAACCACTCTTCTCTTGATTAAACGAATGAGGCATGTCATGGATTACATCAGGTTCTTTAAGCCCCGGATCATCGAGTATGTCGATACTCTACCTGGTTCACCCACTAGTATCCGCGACATTCTAAAGGGCTTCTTGGCAACTCACTCGATTCAGATCTCAGATCCCGCTGTTCTCAGCGAATTGGACTATCAGATTCGAAATGAACTTCAAAACCGTCGGCTCAAGTCCTATTTGAACCAATCTAGAGTTTTCTAACAAGCGTCGTTCTCCTCGATAGAAAAGTCTGCATTTCCTGCTTAACAGCTAAAACTGTTGCCCCCAATTCAGCAAAATATGATTGACCTCTTCGGGAGCTTCATCTTGAGGGCAATGGCCAGCACGTTCAATTGGCACAAAATCTTGGACACAGGGATAAGCAGCTAACCCTTGTCCAAGGGCAAAAGGTTCCCAAGGATCCTGAACCCCCCAAAGAATCGTCACCGGACACTGAATCAAAGGCAAAAGATCCTCGGCGAGGGGACCTGTATCGTAGCGGGTAAAGGCAAGAAAGACTTCAGCAGCCCCCGGATCGGCGGCTGGGCGGCAAAGAATCTCCACCAGTTCATCGGTGACTGCCTCTTGGCGGATGTAAGCTTGCTTAAGAATTTTACGTACTGTTCCAGGTTTGCGGACTCGGTCAAAAAAGAATTTGCCCACACCTGGAAGTGCTAGCAGTTTTTGGAGGAGAGGCGCACTGGCTCGCCGTATCCAAGGGATAGTGCTGCGCTTGCGTTCGTGGAGAAGTCGCAATGAGCAGTTGAGCAGAGCAATACTACGTACTTGTTCTGGAGCAAGCACAGCGCTCTGGAGAGCAACAATCGCTCCAATCGAGTTGCCGACCAAAAGGGCCGGTTGACCGACGACTTCTCGGACAAATGCGCTGACCTGCTCTCCCCAAGTTTCGAAGGTATAGGCGACATTCCTTGGCTTTGCCGAAGCACCGAAGCCGATCAAGTCGAGGGCATAGACCGCGTGCTGTTCGGCAAGAACCGGAAGATTCTTGCGCCAGTGCCCGAGGGAAGCACCAAAGCCATGGATGAGCACCATGGGAGGCCGATCTCCTGGAGAGCGATCAAGATGGCGATAGGCAATCGAATCACCTTGCCAGAGCCAGTTTGTAACGGAAGTTTGCATGTTTCCCCTTCTAACACGCCGATCCGATACGCGCAAAGGGCAATGTGTTACAGTGTGAGGCGCTACAGATGGCAGTGGGAGAGCGTGGATGCAAATCGCGGTCATCGGCCTCAGTCACCGAACTGCGCCAGTTGAGATCCGTGAAAAGGTCAGCATTATTGAGAGTCAGGTGCCGGAGTTTGTTTCTCGGCTACGCACTTGCTCCCAGGTTCAAGAATGTGCGGTATTGAGCACATGCAATCGATTGGAGATCTACGCGGTTCTTCGGGACAGCGAGTATGGTTTGCGGGAGATTGCCCAATTCTTGGCAGACGACCGAGGGGTTTCTTTGGCGAGCCTTCAGCACCATCTATTTGCCCTTTTTCACCAGGACGCAGTCACCCATCTGATGCGAGTCGCATCAGGTCTTGACTCGATTGTGCTTGGGGAGGGACAAATTCTTGCTCAAGTCAAAGTCACCCAGACCCTCGCCCAAAAAGGGGGTGGGGTGGATCGCATTCTCAATCAGTTGTTCAAAGTGGCGATCACCACAGGCAAGCGGGTGCGCAGTGAAACAGATATCGGTACAGGGGCGGTCTCCGTCTCTTCTGCCGCAGTCGAAATGGCGATGCAACTCCAGGGCAACCTCGTCGATCAACAATGCCTGGTGGTCGGCGCAGGCAAGATGGGCGTGCTTCTCGTTCGCCACTTGCTCGCCAAAGGTGCTCGACGCATCACCGTCCTCAACCGCTCCCTCGAAAAAGCAGAGCAGTTGGTCGAAAAATTCGGGATCGAGATGCCCGTGGCGACCCTCGAAAACCTCAACAACCATCTCGTCGCCTCCGATTTAGTGTTCACTTGCACCTCATCCACAGAGCCACTGGTCACCTGCGAGCGTCTGCGGCTGCTGCGCCGCGAGCAAAAAGTGATGTTCTTCGACATCGCAGTGCCACGAAACGTTGCCGCAGATGTCGATAACCTTCCCAACGTTCGCCTCTTCAACGTCGATCACCTCAAGCAAGTCGTCGAAGACAACAAAGCCCACCGCGTCTTGATGGCACAACAGGCAGAAGGCATTCTCCAGCAACAGCTCGACGAATTCCTCGATTGGTGGCGGGGTCTAGAAACCGTACCGACGATCAATTGCCTCCGTCAAAAAGTCGAGTCCATCCGCGAGCAAGAACTCGAAAAAGCGCTTTCCCGCCTCGGCTCTGAGTTCGGCGAAAAACATCAAGGAATTATCGACTCCCTTACCCGCGCCATCGTCAACAAAATCCTCCACGATCCGATGGTGCAACTGCGTGCCCAACGGGACGTAGAAGCCCGTCGCCAAGCCCTCAAAGCCCTCCAGATGCTCTTCAATCTCGAACCCCCGCAGAGCGAGCCACCAACGCCTTAGTTGGACACTGGCTATTGGCGGAAATAAGCACCTATGGGGACTTTACAACCATTTCACCCATTGCTCTTCCCGCCGCCCGGAGCGCATCGCTTTCGCTCGGCACATCCAGGGCAAAAGCCCAGCCTTGAAGGGCGAGCACCAGACAGACAAGGCTAATACCGATTAATGGGCCATCGATTTTTCCATCTTTGAGAGCCTGAAAAGGAATCGCAAAGAAGATCGAGCCACCGATCAAAGCCACGATCATCTGCCAGCTCGCCCCATGAAAAATCATCGTCATCGGTGCAACCAGCATCATCAGACCGATCACAAGTACAAAGAAAAAGATCAACAACGACACCAAAGGGCCAGACATTCAGGTATTCTGCGCAAAAACTGCAACTTGTCACCATTTTAAGATGATCAGCAACAAGATTGAGGGGCGGGCATTTTTGAGATACAACAAAGGCAGATAATCAGGCAATCAACATGCTGAACGCTGAACATGCCAATTTGTTTCAACTCAGCCCCTCCGAGCGGCTGCTGCTGGTGCAAGATCTTTGGGATAGTCTGAAGCCAGAGGATATCCCTCTCACCGACTGGCAAAAAGCGGAGCTTGACCGCAGAAAGGCAGTCCACCAAGCGAATCCTTCCTCTGGCCGCTCATGGGAAGATGTGCAGCACCGTATCATCGAGCGGCATGGTTAAGACTGTTACCTTTACCCCAGAGGCGGAAGAAGACACTTATCAAGGCTATGCATGGTATGAGAGTAGGCGTATCGGTTTAGGGCGTGAATTTATAACAGCGGTTGATGCCTGCTTGCAATCGATTAGCCGCAGTCCAAAGCTATATCAAGCAATCTACAAAGATTATCGCCGCGCTGTCGTGCGACGATTTCCCTTTTCAATCATCTACGAAGAAACGGATTCAACCGTTACTGTCTATGCCATCTTCGACAGTCGGCAAAACCCAGATAAATGGCAAGAAAGATTGCAATGAGGGGAATGAGACTGCTTGCAAAAGGGCGGCTTAGAAAACGGATTGGCAAGTACTTGGTGATGGACGGAGTCGTAGCGCTCTGAACTTTAGTACACCTTGTCAATTCCCGAAAATATTAAGGAATTAGCCACGTTCTTCAAGGCTCCTGCTAGTGTATTTCTATGAGTCAGCTAAGTGTCAAAATCAGCTTCGGAAATTTGGTAGTTATTAACAGTGAAGAAGAGCCAGCATCGTTATCTTCTCTGGACGATAATTGTCATATCCATGGAGATTTGCAGTTTTGCATCGGTGAAAAACGGGTTCCTTACATGGGTTATTGGAGCAATGATGATGTCTGTTTCTCAGATTGGATCAACAAATTTGAAGGCATTGTCAAAGCTTTTCTGGGGTGGAACGAGCTTCCTATACTTTCGATGAGGGAGAAAAGGGTCAACCTGCGTACTTATTCGAAAAAGAAGGGGAAAGTATTTATTTATCAATTATTGATTCTGTTTTGTCAGGTATGGAAGGCGATCCCGAATGGCAAAGAGTTGAGTTTGGCTATAGCGATTTTCTTGAACAATACCTAGGGTTTAAAGCGCAATTTTTGAGTCAGCTCTACACCGCTGCCCCAGGCTTTGCAGATCAGTGGTGTACCATCTATTTGAGAGAAATAACTCAGCAAAATAGTGGTTCATTCTAAAATTCATCTATGAGGCTTAAATAATGCGAACTGTTGCGGTTGGGGATATTCATGGCTGCTATGAAGAGTTGAGGCAGCTATTAGCAAAAGTAGAACTTCGAGAAGAAGATTATTTAATCTCCTTAGGGGATATTGTTGATAAATCTTTTGATTCTGTGAAAGTATACGACTTTCTGAAAAATCGCCCAAATACTATCGTGCTCATGGGGAATCATGAACGCAAACATTTACGGCAGACGCTTTCTTACTCCCAGGAAATTGTCAAATTGCAATTTGGTGCGCGCTATGCAGAGTTTTTAGAGTGGGTGAACCACCTTCCTTACTACTACGAAACTGACGAGGCTATTTTTGTTCATGCTGCCTTAGAAGATGGCATACCCATTGAGCAACAAAGAGACGAGGTTTTGTGTGGTTGCACTGCGGGTGAAAAATACCTCGAAAAACGCTATGAAAATACCTATTGGAATGAGTTCTACACGGGTACAAAACCAGTGATCTTTGGCCATCATGTTGTTGGCGACAATCCCCTGATCATTGCAGGGAAAGTGTATGGCATCGATACCGGAGCTTGTCATGGGGGGCGATTGACTGGTTTGATTCTGCCAAGTTTCGAGATAGTGCAAGTGCAATCAAGTAGCGACTATTGGCGCGCAGAGATGCTTAAATGGCAGCTACCTGTCATGATCGCTAAACCTTGGGGCAGCTATAAATGGGAAAAAATTCAATCCCTCTGTGATGAATATCGGCATTCATCAAACCTAGAATTAGCTGCGTTTATCGCCCAGCAAGAGGAATGGATGCATCGTCAACTCGCCCTTGCTCCAATCGCGATCTCTAAGGTGAATGAGAGACTGACAGAACTAAGGTCAGTTCATGGTTATGATGGTTTTAAGCAGCCAGCTTCTCGTTTTTCCTACGCAGTGCTTCTATTCAAAGCAAATGCCAGCGGCCTCACCGATGACTTTCTCAAAGAGACCTTATCGACACCAGATAAATGGTCACAGGTCATGACTGAATTAGAGATACATCCGTAAATCCCCCTACTTTATTATCCAATGGATTGCTAACTTTCTTGTAGGCAAGCTGTATCAAAATCTGCAAAAAAAATAATAAAGATCGAGATTCCAGAAAGGGTGAGATAGGCTGCTGGAGGTTTCTCGAAAGTTGCTTGGATGGATTTGTGAATATTTTTGTGCTGATTAAGCAGGTTCCAGACCAAGGATCAAAGGCGGGTGTCAACGCCGATGGAACGATTGACCGGGCGAAAGCAAAGCGGATGCTCAATCCTTTTGACCGCTTTGCCCTTGAAGCTGCTCTTTCCACCAAGCGTCGCTACGGCGGCATCGTCACCGCGATCACCATGGGGCCACCACCAGCAGTCGAAATTTTGTACGAAGCAATTGCCCACGGTGTCGATGGCGCGATTTTGCTCAGTGATCGTCGCCTCGCCGCTTCCGATACCTTAGCAACGGCCTATGCCCTCTCTCAGACCGTGCGTTGGGCTGGTGCTTTTGACTTAGTGTTCTGCGGTCTCCAGACCACCGATGGCGATACCGCCCAAGTTGGCCCCCAGTTGGCGGAACGGTTGAAAGTTCCCCAGATTACCTACTGTGAAAGCTTTGAAATTATTGAAGGCCACATCCAGGCGAGTCGGGTGATCGAAGGCGGCACACAGACCGTCAAGTCTCCTCTCCCAGCGGTAGTCACAGTCGCTAACTCCGCTGAACGCCTCGCCTACAAAACGCTTCGGGGTGCCCAACGGGTTCAACAGCTCCAAAGAGATGAAGAAGCCCGCAAGCAGGTGATCCGCACCGTCACCCTCGACGACATTGAAGCCGTGCCGGATCGCTGTGGCCTTAAGGGTTCGCCGACCATCGTTGCCGCCACTGAGAAGGTAGGCGAGATCGGCGGTAGTTGCATCATCTATCAGGGTCGTTCCATTGAAGGTCTCGTTCAAGACGCCCTCGTCGCTATTCCACGGGAGTTGGTTCAAGCATGAGTAAACAAGTACTGATCTTTGTGGAACAGGTCGCTGGAACGATCCAACCTGTTGCTTTTGAACTGCTCGGCGCTGGTCGGCTGTTGGCTGAAAAACTGGGTGCCACCCTCGGCGCTGTCGTGATGGGCGACGGGATCGGGCACTTGAGCGCACACCTGATCGCCTATGGCGCAGACAACGTCTATATTGCGGATCATCCCGAACTCGCCAGCTATCGGACATTGCCTTTCCGTCGAGTGCTGATCGACTTGATTGAAGGGTTTGCCGAAGCACCCCATATTGTTCTGTTTGGCTCCACCACCACAGGCCGGGATATTGCCCCTCGTTTGGCGGCTTATCTAGAAACAGGGCTGACGGCTGACTGCACAGAACTCGATATCGGCTCTTACAACCATACCAACGCCTTTGATCCTGCCAAGATCGGCCTCTACGAAAATTGCCTCTACGCCATTCGCCCCAGTTTCGGCGAATCCCTCAAAGCCCGGATCCTTGGCCCTTGGAAAAATCCGCAGATGGCCACGGTGCGTCCCGGTGTGATGGCGGCTCTGTTCCCAGATACGGATCGCACAGGAACCGTGATTCCGATGGCGGTCAACTTGCGCCCCGAAGATCTACAGGTTGTTGTCCTCGAAACCGTGCGCGCCGTTGGTGAACTGGTGAATCTTGCCAATGCCGATGTGATCGTCTCCGGTGGCTACGGTCTTGGCTCCGCCGAAGGGTTTACTTTGATTCAGGAACTGGCTGACTGCTTCAAGAATGGGGCAGTTGGTTCGAGCCGCAAAGCTGTCGATGCTGGTTGGATCTCCCACGCCCACCAAGTTGGGCAGACAGGAAAGACCGTTCGACCCAAGCTCTACATCGCCTGCGGGATCTCCGGCGCGATTCAACACCGAGTCGGCATGGACAAGTCGGTGACGATTCTGGCCGTCAATCGCGACTCTGCTGCGCCAATTTTTAAATTTGCCCACCACGGTATCGTCGGCGATCTCTACCAAGTGCTCCCCGAACTAATCCGTCAATTCAAAAAACCCATTTCCCAACCGACTTATGCAACCAGCACTTCGCTATGACCTGCTCCTCGTCGGAGCCAGTACATCCAACTTGACCCTGGCCCATCGCCTTCTGGATCTTGCTAAAGCCAGTGGTCAGAAGCTTTCGATTGCTTTACTCGAAAAGTCGCCCCAATTCGGGGCGCATATTGTCAGTGGAGCGATCAGCGATCCCCATGTGATCGCCAAGCTTTTTCCTGATTACCTGACAAATGGTTTTCCGATCGAGGCCGAAGTTACCAATAGTCATCTCAGCATTCTCGGTGCCAAGGAAAAATGGGATCTGCCCCACGGAATCGTCCCCATCGGTTTGCGCAAAGAAGGACAGTGTATTCTCACACTCAGCCAAGTGATTCGCTGGATGGCCGAAAGATTGCAAGCCAAGGCGCTAGAAATTCCGAACGTGCAACTCGATGTCTTTTTGGGCTTTGCCGCTCACAGCATTTTGTTTGAAGGGGATCGGGTCGTTGGGGTCAAAGCCAGTGCTACAGGCGATGACAACGAAGACAATCTCTACGCCGAGTACACCTGTTTCGGCGACAAAGGCTTTTTGTCGCGGGATCTGCTCGATCGCTTCGAACTGCGTGCCAACCCACAACTATGGTCAGTCGGGGTCAAAGAAGTCTGGCAAACCGATGTGGACTACCAAGGCGTGATCTGGCACACCCTTGGCTATCCGATTCTCGATGGTACGTTCAGCGGTGGTTTTGTCTACGGCCTTGCCAATAAGCGTATCTGTGTTGGATTGGTGATCAGCCTCGATAGCAAAGACCCCAACCTCAATCCCCAACAGCGCCTCCAACATTTCAAAGCCCACCCCTGGCTTCAAGAACTGCTCAAGAACGGCAAGTTGGTCAAGTACGGGGCAGCGACGATTCCCGAAGGTGGCTACTACAGTTTGCCCACCAAGTTTGCCGTCGAGGGCGCAATGCTGCTTGGTGATGCCATCGGGGTGCTCGATGCTGCTTCCCTCTCTGGGGTCGATAAATCCATGGAGACAGGCTATGTCGCCGCTGGTTTGCTCCACGATGCGTTTGCCAAACAAAACTTCGTTGGTCTTGCGGGTGCCTACCAAAAAGCAGTCATGGAAGGGTTCGTCGGACAAGCACTGCACACCAGCAAAGATTTTCGACGGGCTTTCCTCGAAAATGATCGGCTGCTTGGGGAATACTTGCCTGCCGTCTGCCGCAGTGCGGACAAAGGCCACCCGTGGCTCGGTAGTTTGAGCTTTGGCCTCAGCAAGCCTTTCCAGCGGGTGACAGAAAGTATCCATGCCCTGAGTTTGATCTTGGGCAAAAGTGGCGGAGGTTTGCCCCCAGCCAGTTACACGTCCTGCCGCGAAAATATCGTTCCCGACTTCGCCCCTGCACCTGTGGCGGTGATGGCACCCGCCAAGCCAGAGACGATCTACAGCCGCAGCGATGCCGTCTTCTATGCAGCTCCCCGCTACCACGAAGGCAACAAACACATCGAAGAGTTCGATCCCAAAGTCTGCCAGAACTGCATCACGACCTACGAACGTCTCGGTAAAACCACACCCTGCATCGCCGATTGCACCGCCGAAGTCCACCGTATCGACATCGGTGCAGGGGTGCGCACCCACGGGATGTCCCTCGAAAACTGCATCCAATGCCGCACCTGCGAAATTGTTTGTCCCCAAACCAATTTGCGGGTCAACCCAACCTACGAAGGCTCTGGACCTGATTTCTTTGGTCTGTAGTCGGAGCAGGCTGCTCCCACCATTGGATTACTGAAGAGAGAAATTAAAGGGGACTTGCGTCCAGTGGCCAACGGGTTGATCCCCAAGATGCGCTGGCTCGACGCTCACTTAGAGATAGTACTTCCATGCCGAACCCTCTAGATATCTATGCCTAAAGATACACAGGTTTTTTGCGGGATTCTACGTACTAAGCACTGCATTCAAGGCCGTATTGAGACTGAAATGTTTCAGTATGATCCTGAGAAATTCAAAATTCAAAATTCAAAGTTTGGAATCCTTTAGCCAAAACGTCCTGTGATGTAATCTTCTGTACGTTTGTCTTTGGGTGAGAAGAAGATTTCCTTGGTTAGACCACTTTCAACCAGTTGCCCGATACGGCTTTCATCCGTGTTGAAGAAGAGGGTGTTTTGAGAAACCCGTCCAGCTTGTTGCATATTGTGAGTGACGATAATGATCGTCAGTTGGGTGCGCAAATTCTCGATAAGTTCTTCGATGCGCAAAGTGGCGATCGGATCTAATGCGGAACAAGGCTCATCCATGAGTAAAACATCGGGGTTGACTGCGAGGGAACGGGCAATACAAAGGCGCTGCTGTTGACCACCAGAAAGTCCTTGGGCACTGGTGCGCAACTTGTCTTTCACTTCGTTCCAAATCGCTGCCTTGGTCAAACTCGACTCGACAAGTGCATCTAAGTTGCCTTTCGTGCCAAAGACGCGCGGGCCGTAGGCAACATTGTCGTAGATACTCATCGGAAATGGGTTCGGACGCTGAAAGACCATACCCACCCGTCGCCGCAACTGGGTCAAGTTGACCTTTGGGTCATAAATATTCTGTCCGAACAACGAGATTTGACCGTCGATGCGGACTTTGGTTTCTGCTTCCGCAATCCGGTTCAGGGATTTTAGAAAAGTGGACTTCCCGCAGCCGGAAGGGCCGATAATTGCAGTCACCGACTGTGCAGGAATATCAATGTTGATCCCGTCAAGGGCTTGGCGGGTGCCGTAGAAAAAATTCATGTTGCGCACTTGGTAGGCGTTCGATGTGGTGGTTGTGGAACTCATGATCCCTCTTTAAGAACGACGACGGAAGACAATACGGGCAACGATGCTGATGATGAGCACCAAGATCAGCAGCATTAACGAGGCACCCCATGCCTTGTGCTGCAAATCGGCGTAAGGGGTAGTGGCATAGTTAAAAATCAAGACCGCCAAAGAAGCCGTCGGCTTGTTAAGACCCTCTAGCCAATACTGGCTAAACAGGGCTGTGAAGATCAAGGGAGCCGTTTCACCCGCAGCCCGGGAAACAGCGAGCATGATGCCTGTGATAATTCCGGGCAAAGCAGCTGGAAGGATCACACGGGCAATGGTATTGAACCGATCTGCGCCTAAAGCGAAGGAGCCAAGCCGCAGTTCCCAGGGAATCAGCTTTAAGGCTTCTTCGGTGGTGCGAATGATGATCGGCAGCATCAAAATGGCAAGGGCAAAACCGCCAGCATAGGCTGAAAAGCCACCTGAGGTAGTGACCACAACCCCGTAAGCGAAAACACCGATGACGATGGAAGGCACACCTGCAAGGACATTGACACCGAAACGGACATACTGAACGAATCCAGAGTCTCGGCTATACTCCGACAAAAATATCGCCGTCAGTACACCGATAGGCACACTGATCGACGCTGCGATCGCCACCATGATCATCGTGCCTTGAATCGCGTTGCCAAATCCACCCCCTAGTGTTCCACTCGGTGCTGGCAATTGGGTGAAGATGTCAGCGTTCAACGAAGAAAAACCCTGGGAAAGGACGTAAAACAATACCAAGAAAAGTGGAATGAGGCCCAGTAGAGTAAAGACACCTGAGAGGATCGTCATCCCCGTATTAAAAAATGTGCGCCCTGCTTCGAGGGGTTGCGTTAGATCATCGGACTGTTTGCTCATCGTCATAAACTACTCACTGACGGCCAGAAGAAACGCGGCGGACAAAGATTTCAGCAAAGACATTCACGATCAGCGTGACTGCGAAAAGCAAGAGACCGGCGTAGAACAAAGCACCAATGTGGAGCGGCTCGTTCGCTTCCGCAAACTCATTGGCGAGCAATGCCGAAATCGTGTAGGCAGGAGCAAAAAGCGAAGTGTCGATCTGGGGTGTATTGCCGATCACCATGGTCACAGCCATGGTTTCTCCAATCGCACGACCCAAACCGAGGACGCAAGCACCGATTATCCCTGAAGAGGCAGCGGGAAGCATGACCCGAAAGATCGTCTCCCATCTGGTGGCACCGAGAGCTAAAGACGCATTTCTGAGGCTTTTAGGAATGGCCTTAAGCACATCGCGGCTAATCGAGGCAATCGTTGGCAAGATCATGATCGAAAGTAGCACCCCCGCTGAAAATAAGCCTGGCCCATAAGGCGTTCCGAAGATCGACTTATCGCCGATCTTGATAAAGCCGAGGTTCGTATTCATCCAGGTTTCAAAGGCACGAATAAAAGGTGCCATGACGAAGATGCCCCAAAGTCCGTAGACGACGCTTGGGATAGCAGCAAGCAGCTCTACCATGAAGGCAATAGGCGTTAAGACATTCTCTGGTAAAAAGTCTTCTGTCAAAAAAATCGCAATGCCTAAGCCAACCGGAACCGCGATGAGCATGGCAATGAACGAACTGGCAATTGTTCCAAAAACAAACGTGAGTCCGCCGTACTGTTCTTGAATGGGATCCCAAGTCTTATCGATCAAAAAATTAAAACCGAATTTTGAGATCGCGGGCATGGCAGAGATCGCCATGACGACTGTCATCCAGACTAAAACTGCCAACACCAAAAAAGCAGCCCCCTGAAAGAGCCAGCGGGCAATCGTGTCTGCCTGAAGCTTGCCGCTGCCAGTAGTCAGGTTCTCTATTTGGGGTTTGGATGATGCGGTCATAACTAACCTTCATGAATCATGCTTTGAAAAGAGGCGGGTTTATGGCCCGCCTCTTTGTACCAAATTACCAAAAACTCCCAGCTACTTAATGGCTTCAGCGGCTTTGAGCACGCGCTTTGCCAAAGGATCAGGCAAGGGAGTGTACTTGAGAGGCGCAACGTACTGTTGCCCTTCGGTGAGTGCCCATTTGACAAACTTGCCAATTTCAGCACCCTTCTTGTCGTCGGCATTGTCCCGATACACCAGCAACCAGGTCAACCCGATGATCGGATAGGATTCTTTACCATCTGGATCTTCGATGAAAACCCGGAAGTTATCGGGGTACTTGGTGCCATCGAGAGCAGCAACAACACTTGCAACAGAGGGAAGGACGAACTTCCCTTCGCGGTTCTCGATGGCGGCTACGGGAAGATTGTTCTCGGCCGCGTAAGCATATTCGACGTAGCCAATCGCGCCAGGCGTTTGTTGAACCTGAGCGGAGACGCCTTGGTTGCCTTTGGCACCGATTCCAGTCGGCCAGCTTACCGAAGCTCCAGCACCAACTTTCTCTTTCCAGTTGGATGATTTGATCGCAGCAAGGTGGTTGGTAAAGATGAACGAGGTGCCTGAGCTATCGGAACGTCGCACGACGGCGATTGCCAAATCGGGCAGTGTCACACCACGGTTAACCGAGGTGATCGCCTTATCATTCCACTTGGTGATTTCTCCCAAGTAAATTTTGGTCAAAGTCAGGGCGGTTATCTTCACGCCAGATTTGACACCAGGAATGTTGTAGGTGATCGCCACGGCACCAGCGGTCATTGGCAACATCAAAATCTTGCTTGTTCCGCCAACTGCATTCAGTTGTTCGTCATTCATAGCCGCATCGGAAGCACCGAAGTCTACGGTCTTTTTGGTGATTTGGTTGATGCCGCCACCACTACCGATCCCTTGGTAGTTAATCTTGATATCAGGAAACTTTTTGTTGTATTCATAAAACCACTTTTCGTAGAGTGGTTGGGGGAAAGTTGCACCAGCGCCACTGAGTGTAAGCGCTTGAACAGTTTGCACCATTGGGGGAGAAGCGCAAGCTGCAAGCGCAGCTAACACAGCGAAAGTACCGAAAGCCCGTCGGGTCCAGTTCTTGGTCTGCATAGGTCGTAACCCTTTTTCCTTTGTTAAGAAGCTCAATTCCGTGAGCCATAAGCAAGACTTCACACGCAGTATTCTAGCAAAAACAGGTTAAGAGGAGATTAAGAAAATCGGAAAAGTATATTGTTTTCTAGATATTCTGGCAGAGGATGCACGCAAGCATGGTCTCGCAGATAATGAGGCTATGCATATTTTGATCAGCAATGACGATGGCATTTACGCACCGGGAGTGCGGGTGCTGGCAAACACACTTTATGAAGCAGGCTACACCGTAACTGTGGTCTGCCCTGACCGAGAACGTTCAGCCACCGGACATGCGCTCACCATGCACAAACCGTTGCGGGTTGAAGCCGCAGTGCCGGGATTTTACGCAGAAGGATTGACTGCTTGGGCGGTGAGTGGAACCCCTTCCGATGCGGTGAAGTTAGGTCTGGATGCCTTGATCACTGAGCGTCCAGACTTGATCATTTCGGGGATCAACCGTGGTGCCAACCTCGGTTCGGATGTGCTCTACTCGGGCACGGTTTCCGCCGCCATGGAAGGGGCGATGGAGGGCTTACCGAGTATTGCTGTGTCACTGGCGAGTTATGAGATTGCCGATTACCAGCCAGCTGCGGATTTTATTGCTCGCTTTGTCGCCGCTTTGGAGCGTGATCCACTCCAAGAGCCTTTTTTGCTAAATATTAATGTGCCAGCTTTGCCCACAGCGGAAATTGCGGGGGTGCGAATTGCGCGACTAGGCATCCGCCGCTACCGCGATCAGTTCCAAAAGCGCTTTGACCCACGGGGCAATGTTTACTATTGGCTGGCTGGAATTGTCATCGAAGGGGAAGAGGCTCCTGATTCCGATGTTGCTGCCCTCAAGGAAGCTTGCATCGCCATTACTCCGCTGAAGTACAACTTGACCTACGAACCAGCCTTTGTCCCGCTCACCGAACGCAACTTCGAAAAGTTGCTCACCAATTAAGCGATGGATCGCAGCGGATTATTGGCAATTCTAGTTTTTTCGTTTACCTGCTTAGCGGGATTCGGGCCACTGCTTGGTCTCCCACCCTCAGTGGTAGCAGCTTTAAGCGCTGTAATTATGGGAGCAGCTGGCCTCGATATTTTTGTCTACCGAGGTCGGCTCAGCGAATTGGTGATCGGACTAATCCAAGAGCGGCGACCCGGTTGGCGCGAGCGGGTGGCACTTCACGAAGCAGGACACTGGCTCGTCGCGCATCGCCTCGGCATCGTCGTCGAAGACTACACCATCGGGGCTTGGATTGCTTTTCGCAAAGGCTATCCCGGCGGCGGCGGGGTGGTGTTTGCTTTACCGCCGGAGCGCTTGACCCTCAGCCAGATCGAAGCCTACTGTGCGACCTATCTTGCTGGTGCCTTGGCTGAAGAGATCGCTCTGGGTCGATCTGAGGGCGGTGGCGATGACAGCCAAAAAGTCGCTATTTTACTCAGTGTGGTTCAGCGCACAGGTGCGATTGCTCCCCAGACCTTGCGCAATCGCTCAGGCCGCAAAGCTTACGAAATCTTGACGGCAGAAGCGAATTTGCATCGAGAACTGAGTCAAAAAATGCTCGCTAACTTGCCCACCCAGGACTGTCGGCAACTATTAACCACGTACATACACTAGTCTTGAACAGCAATCAAACTTCCCTACCCGTGAACCGGTAGCTCTGGAGTCAAACTTTAAGATTGGTACCCGTCAGGTTTGCACCTGTCAGGTTCGTGTCGTCTAGTTTCGCGCTGCCGAAATTGGCATCTAGACAGTTAGACCAACTGAAATCGGCATCTGTGAGATCAGCGTCTAAGAGGTCTGCGCAGATCAAGTAAGCACCTTGCAAAACTGCCGCTGTGAGATTCGCTTCACTCAGGTTGACACCACTCATTTGGGCGCGTTGGCATTGGGCATAGCTCAGATCCGCACCGCGCAAATTCGCCTCCATCAAGTTCGCCCAGCTCAGGTTGATCCCCTTGAGGCTGGCTTCGGAGAAGTTCGCCCAAGCCAGTTGTGCCTCAAGCAGGTCAACACAGCTCAAGTTCGCCTTCGAAAAGTTGGCATGGACAAGCAATGCTTCCGTGAAGGCCGCACCCCGTAGATCCACGTCCGAGAAATCCACACCGCTCAGATCTACATTGTTGAACTGAATGCCGCGCAGATCTGCTCCGGCAAGACAGGCACCTTGCATGCTAATCCAGGAGAATTGGCGTTGGCCATTGGCGTAAAGGCGCAGAAGCTCTGTAGCGTCAATCCGAAGGAAAAGATTGCCGTGGAACACGTCCCGGCTTTCGCGGCAGCGACTGTACGTTTGGCTATAAACCGCTTCTTGGTAGGAAGGGCTTGTGGCTGTGGCGCTCTGGCGTTGGGTTGCAAGCATTGAAAGGAACTCAGTGGGGAGATTCAAGATGTGCTAAGTATCCTCGCAATAACACTGAGATCTCATCCGTATCCGTACGCATCTCTCAGTGGATTTACAGAGCGTTACGTGGTTACCACAGGTAGCCTAAGCTACATTTTGGTAGTATTGCTGGATATCTTCACGGAGTTGATTGAGATCTAATTCAGCTGAGATCCTCACTAGATCAGTCTTTAAGGTCAAAAGCACTTTTGCAGCAAAGGGAGAAGACCAAAGATTAGGGTTGCAAAAAATCTCAAAAAAGATCTCTTCACGGAAGCGATATTCAGTATTCGGTTGTGCAGTTTTCTTGCCCGTTTGGGTACTCGCTGTACGCAAACGCTCCATCAGTACCTGGATTTCCGTTTCTAGGGTTTTGACAGCGCTGAGGGGCAGAGGACAACTGACCGATCCGCCAGCAAAATTGAGGGTCAAGTTTGGGTGCATTATTTGAAGCGGCAAAGCAGTTTGCTGCATTGTATGATGCGCTACGCTAGTTCCGTGCAGCGAACCGGAGCAGTATCGTGGTGACCAGTGTTTTTCAGACGACCCAATCCCATCAACTTTTTGCCGAAGCCCAAAACCTGATGCCTGGTGGTGTCAACTCCCCAGTCCGAGCCTTCAAGTCCGTTGGCTCAGAACCTGTCTTTATTGAGCGGGCAGAGGGTGCTTACATTTGGGATGTAGATGGTAATCGCTACATAGAGTACATCAATACTTGGGGGCCATCGATCGTCGGCCACGCCAACCCCGAAGTGATCGCTGCTCTCCAAGAAGCGCTCCCACGGGGGACGAGTTTTGGTGCGCCGACCCGCCTCGAAAACCAGATGGCTCAAATGGTGATCGATGCGATTCCCGCCGTTGAGATGGTGCGCTTTGTGAGTTCAGGTACAGAAGCAACGATGTCCGCGTTGCGCCTCGCCCGAGCTTACACGGGTCGCGAGATGATCCTCAAGTTCCAAGGCTGCTACCACGGTCACGCCGATATGCTTCTCGTCCAAGCCGGTTCCGGGGTCGCCACCCTCGGTTTGCCCGACTCGCCTGGGGTGCCCAAATCGACAGCCGCCAATACCCTGACTGCGCCCTACAACGACCTTGAAGCCGTTGCCGAAATTTTCAAAAAGTACCCAGACCAGATCGCTGCATTGATCATTGAGCCTGTCGTGGGCAATGCAGGCTGTATTGTCCCTAATGCCGGGTTTTTAGAAGGGTTACGCACCCTCACCGAACAGTACGGCACAGTGCTGATCTTTGACGAAGTGATGACCGGTTTTCGTCTGTCCTACGGGGGTGCTCAGGCACGCTTCGGGATTGAGCCTGACCTCACTTGCTTAGGCAAAATTATCGGTGGTGGCCTGCCTGTCGGTGCCTACGCCGGGCGGCGCAAGATTATGGAAATGGTCGCTCCTGCAGGGCCGATGTACCAGGCTGGAACGCTGAGTGGCAATCCCCTCGCCATGACGGCTGGAATCAAAACATTAGAAATTCTCAAACGCCCCGGTGCTTACGAAAAGCTCGAACAGCTTTCCGCGCGACTCGCCGACGGTCTTTTGAATATTGCCAAAGAAACGGGCCACGCCGCCTGCGGCAACCGGGTGGGCGCCATGTTCACCCTGTTTTTCACCGACGGCCCAGTCAACAACTTTGAAGACGCCAAGGGTTCTGACCTTGGCAAATTTGCAAAATTCCATCGGGGAATGCTGGAGCGGGGCATCTATCTTGCCCCTTCGCAATTTGAAGCGGCTTTTATGTCATTGGCGCACACCGAGGCAGACATTGATGCCACCCTCCAAGCAGCACGCACAGTGTTAAGCGCCATCCCACGATGATCAAAAATCCCTGGCTCTGGTCTTTATCTTTCCTGGCGATTGGTGTTGATCGCTTCAGTAAATACTGGGTCGATAGCCATCTGAGCGTTGGGGAAACCACGAGCTTCCTGCCAGGGGTTCTACAGATTACCCTCACCCGCAACACAGGTGCAGCTTTTAGCTTGTTCTCAGGCGGAAGCGATTGGTTGAAGTGGGTTTCGTTGATCGTTAGTGTCGGTCTTGTGGTCTACGGCATGACGGTTTTGCTTGGACTGTGGGAGCAATTTGGGTTCGGTCTTCTGCTCGGTGGTGCAGTCGGGAACGGTTTTGATCGGTTCGTCTATGGACAGGTCACGGATTTTTTGGAGTTGCGGTTTATGCAATTTCCAGTTTTTAACTTAGCGGATGTCGCCATCAACGTCGGATTGATCTGCTTAGTGGCAGGCACCCTTTGGGGAAATAGAGATGATTCAGCTCACCGTTCAGCCAAACCAGGGGACAACGCGCCTTGATCTTTGGCTTGTCGAGCAGTTGCCGGATCTCTCCCGTGGCCGCATTCAAGATTTAATCGCGAAACAGTGCGTGTTGCGCAATGGCCTACCCTGTCGCTCTAAAGATCCGGTGCGACCAGGGGACGCTTTTAGTATCGAAATTCCGGCACCCCAATCTCTGGAACTGGTTGCTACAGAGATGCCGCTTTCGATTGTCTACGAGGACGATTGTTTGATCGTGATCGACAAACCCCAGGGTTTGGTCGTCCACCCAGCCGCCGGACACAGCGACGATACCCTCGTCAACGCGCTGCTTGCCCACTGCACAGATCTGTCCGGGATCAACGGTGTCGAAAGACCGGGCATCGTCCATCGCCTCGACAAAGACACCAGTGGTCTGCTCGTCGTGGCTAAGACCGACCATGCCCACCAAGATCTACAGCGGCAGATTCAAGCAAAGACGGCCCAACGGGTTTACAGGGCTGTGGTTTGGGGGGTACCACGCACCGAGACTGGAACCATCGATGCCCCCCTCGGTAGACACCCTGTTCATCGCCAAAAAATGACGGTTCGTCCCGATGGCCGTTCTGCCCGCACCCACTGGCGCATTGTCGAACGTCTCGGTAACTGTACTTTGATGGAATTCACCCTGGAGACAGGTCGTACCCACCAAATTCGGGTGCATTGCTTGCAAAATAATCATCCGGTCGTTGGCGATCCCTTGTATAGTTCGGCGAAATCGCCTGTTCACCTCGAAGGCCAAGCCCTACACGCTTTTCAGCTGAGTTTTGATCATCCAAACAGCACTAAGCGACTGAGCTTTGAAGCGCCGCTGCCCCCAGACATGATGAAGCTGCTCAATTACCTGCGCAGGCGTATACAAACATAGCGACATAAGGAATAGCCAACGCCTTACACAGTTTCGCTTTTTATTTAAATGAGCGGTTTAATCACAAGATATGTAGGGGCGCAGCATGCTGCGCCCACCATCATGTAATTGGAATACCAACCAAACCACGCATGATTTCGGTGAATGAGAGAAATATGGCGAACGGCACCAAAGGGATGGGGCAAGCCCCTCCCTCTGGACTCCCTCCCCGTGGGGGACAGACTGCCTGTCCCCCACACCCCCTTGGCAACTTTAGTGGCTTGGTACTTGGTGTTGCTGGGTTGCGCAGTCCTCTTCCCACGTTGCGGGTGGGTGCGCAACCACCGCAGTCTGTGGACTGGTGGCACGGTAGGTATGACGCTGCGCGTCCCAG
>JACMLN010000184.1 GCA_014379585.1 Gloeobacterales cyanobacterium ES-bin-313
CGATTGAATATCACAATAAAGCTTTGCAAATAGATATTCAAATCGGTAGCAAACTTGGAGAAGGACAAGACTACGGCAATCTGGGCAATGCCTACTATTCCCTAGGCGAGTATCAGAAGGCGATTGAATTTCAGAACAAACGCTTGCAAATTGCTCTCCAGATTGGCGACAAACAAGGGGAAGGACAAGTCTACGGCAATCTGGGCAATGCCTACTATTCCCTAGGCGACTACCAAAAGGCGATTGAATTTCAGAACAAACGTTTGGAAATCGCTCTCCAGATTGGCGACAAGCAAGGGGAAGGAAATGCTTATGGCAATCTGGGCAATGCCTACTATTCCCTAGGTGATTATCAAAAGGCAATTGAATTTCAGAACAAACGCTTGGAAATCGCTCTCCAGATTGGCGACAAAAAGGGGGAAGGGAATGCCTACGGCAATCTGGGCAATGCCTACTATTCCCTAGGCGACTATCAGAAGGCGATTGAATTTCACAATAAAGCTTTGCAAATCGATATTCAAATTGGTAGCAGACTTGGAGAAGGACAAGACTACGGCAATCTGGGCAATGCGTACAAAAATCTTGGCAATTACCAAAAGGCGATTGAATTTCAGAACAAACGCTTGCAAATCGCTCTTGAGATTGGTGACAAAAAAGGGGAAGGGAATGCCTACGGCAATTTGGGCAATACCTACGAGGAACTGAAGCGTTACGATGAAGCCCTTCTTCTTCAACAGAAATCAATTGCTATCAATTCAGATATTGGTACCAATCAAGATCTCTACTATCCCCAATGGGCGATTGCCCGTACCCTCGTCGCTCAAGACAAACCTGACCTCGCCATCCTCTTCTATAAGCAAGCCGTCAATACGGTTCAAACTACCAAAGAACGGATCAAAGACCTCGACCCTGCCCTTAAGATATCCTTCGGTGAAAGTAAATCTTCTGTCTATCGTGAACTTGCCGATTTGCTCCTCAAACAAGGCCGCGTCCTCGAAGCTCAGAAAGTCTTAGATCTCCTTAAGGAACAAGAAACCATCGAATATCTGCGCTCCGCTTTGCGCTCTAGTTCCACAGGTGGCGATGCTCAGCTTAATGACTCCGAACAAAAAGTCTGGCAAGAATATACTTCTTCAATCCTCGGTAAGGAGCTGAAACTCTATCAACAACGCAACAACATCCTTGCCCAGATTAAACAAATCCCTCTTGCTGAACGCGACAGTAATCCAACCTATCAAAGTCTCAAACCAAAACTTAAAGAAGCCCAAGATAAAATCGATGCATTAACGCCTGCCTTTGGTGTTTTCTTGAAACAAGCAGCAGCCAGCTTGAAATCCACTGAAAATACAAAAACTGCTGACCAACTGCAAGAAGACATCAACAAGTATAAGAACTTACTCGCTAACCGTAAAGCTGCCTTGATTAGTCCCCTCGTCTTGCCAGATCGCTTAGAACTGATTCTTCTGACCCCGAACCTCAAACCGCTTCAACGTACTGTCAAAGTTCCGAAAGCAGATTTGGATAAGCTGGTCTTGCGATTACGTCAAAATCTCTCCAATCCGAATGGCGATTCCCGCCAAGATCTCCAACAGTTGTACCAATGGCTCGTTGCCCCCTTTGAAAGCGAAATTCAACAACTGCTCAAGGACAAAACGATTGATACTTTGGTTTTTGCTCCTGACGAAAATCTGCGCTTGATTCCGATGGCAGCACTGCACGATGGCAAACAGTATTTGATTGAAAAAATGCCCGTGGGCAACATTGATCGCCTAAGTACCCTCGCCGATAAATCCTCCCCTCAATCTCAGATGTTGGCGATGGGAATCTCCAAAGTGCAACCCCAATACCCAGAGTTTCCCGCTTTACCTGGAGTAAGTGAAGAAGTGCGCACGATCGGCAAACTCTACAACGGGCCTGTTCTGCTCGATGAACGCTTCACTAAAGAACAACTCAAGGAAAACTTGCTGATTGCGACTGGGGATGGTCAAGGGCTGATTTTACATATGGCCACCCATGCGAGTTTCGGTGTCAACAAAGATAAGACGTTTATTCTGATGTTCAAAGATAAATTAACCCTCGATGACCTGAAGAGTCTGGAACTGCGCAATGTTTCGCTGTTGACGTTGAGTGCTTGTGAAACAGCTTCCACCGATGGACGGTCAGGCATCGGGTTGGCCTCCGTCGCTGAAGCGTCGGGAGGTGCGCAGAGTGTGCTAGGCAGTCTATGGGAGGTGAGTGACAATAGTACTTCTCTGCTCATGCAGAGACTCTACGCCAACTTGAAAGCGGGTACGCCGAAAGCAGAAGCCCTCAGAAAAGCACAACTGACGCTGATCCAAATTCAGGCAAATGCGAGTGGCCAAACGGATAATCGCGGTGGGGTAGTTCCGGTTCAGGGTGGCAAGCAAGCTCAAAAAGTAAGTACTTCTTTCGGTGATCCATTTTTCTGGGCACCGTTTATCTTAATCGGTGACTGGCGCTAACAAGACATGAACTAGCCCTATATTTCGTTCACTTTGGAACAATGGATTCCACTTCTAAGACTTTGCCCGCCATGATGGAAGTCATCAGGTCAGAGCGAATCTTGCCCTCAATGCCAACCGTTTTGCCCTCAAGATTTTTGAGATCGCTTGGACGCTTGGCGAAGCGAAGAACGTAGGTGCCTTGAGGCGTAATCAGTTGCCAAGAACCTGTTTCAAGATCCACGAAGCGAAGTGTGCCAGTAATCATGGTCGGCTCCTTGGGTGAAGGGGACGTAGCTGCCAGTGTGCAGGCGAGAATGAAGGGAATCATCGTGCTGCACTGCGGCCAAATTTGTGGGCGAAGAAAGCGAGCAGAACACAACCTGCAGCATTGGCAAGCAAGTAATAGCGGCTGTATTCTTCGAGGGGGAACCAGTTGAGGGGCATGAAAAAGACGGTGGCCTGCAACACGAGGAGTGAGGCAGTCCCAATCGCTGCACCGATGGCGAAGGATCGTCCCCAGTTACCCCTACCGAGCAACAGAGCAAACAGTCCTGGCAGCAACATCGAGTGCAGAATTGGGTTGAACATGCCTTCAAAAAAGAGGGTGTCCCACTGGGGAATCGGGGTTGAAAGCAATGCCAGCATTCCCTCCGGTCCCCAAAGGGTGCCAATTGCTTGGAGTGGAACAATGCCAAGTCCCATGACCATGAAGCCGAGGGCGTAGGTCGTGTCGTTGAGGGGTTCTGCGCCGTTGCCGATGCGCAGGGCAAAGAAACCTAATAGTCCGCCAACAAAAATGGTGCTTAGTGGCACCATCCAGGAAACACCGCCGCGCCAGAAGATGTCGGGCTGATCGACGATGTCCATGGCTTGACCAGCATCGAGGCGACCAGCGCCGTAATCGTTGCGCACATCATCAGTAGCCGTCCGGGCGGAACTAAGAAGTGCTTTGCGGATCATCGCAGGATCGCGCATGCCACGGCTCCAGAGAAGCGCTGCTACTCCTGCCACATGGGGAGCCGCCATCGAAGTGCCTTGGTAGCTTGCGTAGACGGAATTTCCTGATTCGTCGATAGTGTTCTGGAGAATCCCACCTTCAGAACCATTGGTTTTATCGCCACCAGGAGCACTGATATCCACACCGCGTCCGTAGTTGGAGAAGAAGGAGCGCTTGCCACTGGGCCCGAATGCAGAAACACTCAAGCAGCCAGGGTAAAGAGCAGGATAGATCGAACTGGGCGAATCTTCGTTGCCAGCCGCACAGATGACGACCACCCCTTTGCTGCTGGCATAGTTCACGGCATCGCGCATCAGTTGGCTGTCACCACCGCCGCCGAGGCTCAGGTTAATAATATTTGCACCGCGATCCGCAGCTAGTTTGATCCCTTCGGCGACATCGGCGAGGGAACCTGAACCGTAGCTATCCAACACTTTGATCGGCATGATCTTGGCAGCGTAGGCGATTCCCGCGACACCTTCGCCGTTGTCCGTCGATTGGGCGATGGTGCCAGCAACGTGGGAACCGTGGCCTTGATCGTCGGAGGCATCGTCGTCATCGTTGACAAAATCGTAGCCCCGCACAAAATCGGTCTGGCCCATATCCGGCAAGTTGGAGGATACGCCTGTATCGATCACAGCGACGACTGCGCCTTCACCATTGGCCGTATCCCAGGCTTTCTCGACATGGATGGATTGCAGGTTCCACTGTTGAGGATAGAGCGGATCGTTGGGGAAACCGAGAGACTTGTACGTATAGTTGGGTTCGGCGTACTCAATTACTTCTGAGGCCGCCAGCTTATCCAAGAAGGCTTTTGCTTTATGCGCATCTGCTTCGGCGTAGGTGAAGCGAAAGAGCCGATGGTCTGTAGAGAATTTGCTGTTGGGTCGTAATTGAATCCCGTATTGCTGATCGATCTGGGCAATTTCTGCGTCAGTGGCAGGATGCTCCAGGTAAACGACTGCTTCTTTAAAAGACTGCGGTTTTTCGCTCTGAGTCACCCCTGAGCAACCAGCGAGCAGGAGGAAGACAAACCCACACAGAACCGGGAAAGCGCGACGGACCATCGACAATTCTCCACGCCGAATTTTTCAGAGCCTAACATATATGCCCACATCTGGCCTTCGTAGGCATACGGCCAAACA
>JACMLN010000029.1 GCA_014379585.1 Gloeobacterales cyanobacterium ES-bin-313
ACGGTCGCTGTAGCGCAGACGCGCTTCGGTGTAGTTGGTCATCTTATTTTCGACCAGGGTAATCAGGCCGAGGGCACGAGCCAGAATCACATTGCGCCGAATTTGCACCTCGTCCTCTGTGGCGGGCATGATGTCCCGAAAGCGACCTTGGTCCGCATGGGTGTGAAGCGGATTGCTTTCCGCTGCTTTAACGGCACGGTAGATACTGCGCATCCGAGACATGCCTTCGATCAGCCGCAAAGGAAAAGCACCGACTTCCTGGACAAAGAAGATGCGATGGGACTCGCCGAGGGGTCGAATATCTTTGTCGGTAATCGTGCTGGTCTTGCGAATAAACGGTAGCAAGGTCGCTACGGCAGGATCGTCGGGCTTATTGCCCCCTTGAATACCGACGAGGGTTTGGCGCTTTTCTGGTTTGTCGTCCCAACCGAGGCGAGCTTGATCTTGGCTGAAGCGCAAAAAAGCTTCGGACTTTTCAAACGTTGTTTTGATCTGGGCTTCTTGCTGCTCGACGGTTGGGTAGAGTTCCAGAAATTTGCGGCTTGCGGAGACGCGGGTTGCCCCTGCTCGTCCGACAAATTCGTCGAGGGCTGAATCGAGTAAGCGGCTAAATAGGTCGCGGGTGCGGAAAGTATCGAATCCGAACAAGTCGAAGAGGCGAGCACTATTGGCGTTGAGCACTTTTTGGGAGATCAGTCCGCAGACATCGCTCTCGCGCTCGCCGATGGCGGCGTTGTAGATCGTGTCGATGTCCTTTTCCTCGTAGAGCAAGATGCCATTGACGGTCAGGGTGCGTGTCTCGCGAATATAGGTCTGTTCTTTGTCGCGAAACTGCGCCTGCAAGTTTTCAAGTAAGCGGTCGAAGGCGGTCAAGTCGCTGAGAAGTTTGGCCACTTCTTCGCGCAGTTGGTCGAGGAGTTGGGCACCGAGGGTACGGGCTTTGACTTCGACTTTGCTGACGTAGGTGGATTCGAGAGCCAGCATGATGCCGTTGAACGCGTCATCGACCTTCTTTTTGCGGTCAATAATCAAAAACTGTTTGGCATAATCGTCGATCTGTTTGGTCAATACCGAGTAGGCGTTGGCGGCGGAGCGCTCTCTGGCTATCCAGTCCTTCTGGCGCTCTTGATCGAAGCGGACTTTGTAGTCAGCAAAAACTTCGTTCAAGACTTCGAGGAACTGTCGGGCAAACTTCGGCCCCCGGAAGCGATCCTCAATCATTTTGACCACCGCTTCGCGCAGTTCGGTGCGGCGTTGGAGACCAAGTCTGGCGTAGTTGTCCCACATGGTTTGGAAGAAGTCGCTCCAACGCCGTGGGTCAGTATCGCCATCGTTGAAATGAACGGCGTACTTCTCCTGTTCGACGAGGACGAAGCGCTGCAGATTTTCGAAAGGGATCTGGAGGTCGTTGCGGCGCTTTCTTAGCCCCGCGATCCAATCCGCGACTTCTTTGCTGTAGGGTTTGGCGTTGGTGCCCATGGCCAGCGAATCGACAATCTGATGCTGGTTGTCCGATTCAGCGAGCAGAAGTCCTGGCAAGATTTCGGTCTGAATAATATCCCGCATGGAAGTGGGAGCTGGGGTTGGATTCGCCCACCACTGCACCGCACGTCCAGCGAGGCGGGAGGCACAGGCGTTGATCACCCGTTCCACTGGGAATTGGATGCTCGATAGCCCGAAGGTGATAAAGCTCTGGGGGTAGCCCAGGGGATCTGGGGAGGCCCAGTGTTTACGAATATTGTCCCGCACCAGTTTTTTATACTGGCTGAAGCCTGAGGAGAAGTCCAAGAAGATATTCTGGCCGACCATCTCCAGAACAGCCTCTAAGGAAGGGAACGTCACTTTATTGTTGGAGTTGCCCACCAAGTAGCAGAAGTTGAAGGGCACATCCCGTCCGGCTTGATCGCTGATGCGGTCGGACTGGCTGGTGCTGTACTGAGACTCGAAGCGGGTATCTGGCCGACTGTAGTAATCAAGTTCCATTAACGCGGCGTAGGCGTTGGCGATCACCCGATCCCCCAAACCGGAGAAGGCACCGGGCAAAACCAGATAAGCCGAAGACTGGGGCAACTCCGAGGGGGGAACCCAGTCGCGAATATTGTAGGCAAGGTCGAGGAGCATCCCAGAACCGGTGCCACCGGACAGCGAACCGATCACGAAAATATTGATGCCCTGATCGAGCTGGACTTTCCAGTTGTCGAGCATGAACTTTTCGTGGCCACGAATCCGCGACTTCGCCCCTGAGAAAGCATTCTTAATTTGCTGGTAGTTAACGGTGAAAGCAAAGCGACCAAGGGCACGGATCTGGCCTGCGCCTGCCAGGATTGAATCGGTGCCTTTGAGGTTCGGGGGGAACCACTCTGCCAGGTAGGGGTAGCTGCTCAGGCGATTGAGGATCGATTTGGCATCCTCGACTTTGGCCCAGACTTGTTCTACGGGCCGCAGGGAAATATCCTGTTTGAGCACGCTTTGGGGTTCAGAAACTTTGGCATTCTGTTCGGTGTCTAAATGCAAGAAAGAAACAATTGGTAGGGCATCGAGACTGCCGTAGGCTTCGACGATCATCCGCCGAATCTTGATCATGATTTCTTTGCCTGTGCCGCCGACGCCGACCACCACGGTAGGGGTCATGCCCGTGAATTCCGCCATCTTTTCTCCACCGATTCTGAGTTATAACCTAGCTGATTTCGTGAGCGTTCTGGGATCTGAGAGCATAGGGGAAGACTAATATTGCTGCTTTTGTTGTTTTTATGGCTCTAAAGACGACCCGCTACCCGCTTCAACGCTTGCTAGGCACCAACGGCAACCGCGAAACCTGGCTGGCCAGCGATCAAGAAAAACAAGTCACGGTCAAGAGCCTCTTCTTCGGTTCCGGTGCCCAGTGGCAGGAGATGAAACTTTTTGAGCGCTCCGCAAAAACCCTCGCAGACCTCAACCATCCTCGGATTCCGCAGTTTTGCGAAAGCTTTTGGGCAGAGCAGCCGGAGGGCAATTACTTTTGCCTCGTCCAACAGTACATTCCTGGCCAATCTTTAGAAGAGCGGGTGAAATCGGGACAGCGCTTCGATGGGCAAACGGTGATCAAAGTGGCCGAGCAAGTCTTAGAAATCCTCGTCTATTTGCACGCTCAAGCTCCAGCAGTCATTCATCGAGATATTAAACCGAGTAACTTGATCTGGGGAGAAGATAATCAGGTCTATTTGATCGACTTTGGGGCAGTGCAAGGGGACGCATCGGGAAGTACAATGACCGTCGTTGGCACCTACGGCTATATGCCCCCTGAACAGTTCGGCGGACGAGCCGTACCCGCCTCAGATCTCTACAGTTTAGGCGCAACGTTGGTCTATTTATTGACAGGTTTACATCCAGCCGAATTGCCCCAGAAAAATTTACAGATCCAATTCCAAGGCCTTGTTCAATTGCCTCCACGCTTAGAGCGTTGGCTAGAAAAGTTGATCGAACCCGCCATCGAAAGGCGCTTTCGCAGTGCCACTGAAGCGCTAGATTCCCTGAGCATGTTGACACGGAGCAAGTCAGCTTCGGCTGGAGTTGTACAAAGACCAACGACGACAGTGCTTCCCCCAAATGGCAGTCGGATTCGTCTTGCCAGTAGCCCCGAAAAATTAACGATTATCATTCCTGGTCGGAATATCCGTCTGATTGAACTACCAGAAATTGCCTCAGCGCTAGTTGGCATCGCATTAGCAGGGCTATTCAGTTTTGGCCTTCTTCAATCTGGAGCAGGTCTCGTTTGGTTTTTGCTCGTCTGGGCTGTGGCCTTAGGTGGAGTCGCCTGGAAACTCTGGCCACTTTTGCTCCAAACCGAGATTGAACTCGATTGGGATCGCTTCACCATCAACCATCGGTTGCCTGGATTATTGACCCTACGGCACATTGGAGCCACCCAGATTTTGCACAAAGTAGCCCGCGAAGTCATCTGGCAACGCAAGGTCTACGACTACCTTGGTACGGAAAACGATACGTACAAATTTACTTACGGATGCACCCTCTACGAAGGAGCAAAAAAGCATATTTTTGGCTTCGGACTAGCAGACATTGAGCAAGAGTGGCTGGTCAAACAGATCAACCTCTGGTTCGGGAAAAGCGATTAGTTGCAATGGCTGAGGAACGAAGGAAAGTGGCACGGCACTGGATAAAGCATGTATATTTCTTTCTCCGTTTTAAATTTACCTGCTCCAACATAAGTATATCTTTATAGCAATAAAAAATTTCTAAAAAAGTTAAAGCACTCACGTTTTGCCTAGTTCCTCCCTAAGATGTCTACAGCAAACATACCCACTGAAAAAAAGGAGTACCTCTATGGAATGGCTTGAAGACGTTGCTGAAGGTGCACAGAGACTTGGCAATCGTGCCCTCGACAGTCTGACACACACTGCGCGTGAGCTTGAAAAAGAGTACGATACCGATCACGATGGCAGCTTGCTCGACAACGTTCTTCCCGATGCGGTTGGCAAGATTCCGATCGTTGGGGATTTCATCAAACCGATCGGTGAAGAGCTAGGCGACATGGCAACGGACATCATGGGCACTCGGCACGAGGGTCTCTTCAACGAAGAAAGCACTTTCGACGCCGAAACCGTGACTGACCGAGACTATAAAGACGGCCACTTCGATGGACTTGGCCAAGGCATAAACGACGAGTTTGGCATTGGCGAGAACAACCCCGCTGAGCTTCTCACGGACTACGGAATGGTGAGCGGCGCGGTGGGCACCCTTGGTTTTGGCTATCTTGCCGAAGAACTGCGTGGACGGGAAGATCCTTATGTCCAAGAAGACTAACTGAGATCTTGCGCCAATAGGCGGGCAGAACCAGGAATCACCGGCGTTCCGACCTCTGCCCGTCTAGAGAGCGAGAGTATTTAACCAGTCTTATATTGCTTACTCAACAGTTATCTTTTGCATCCTTAAGAGGCAGAAGATTTGCTCAGGCTCTCAAATAGTTCTTTTGGATCTACTCCACCTGAGATCAAATAAGAAGGCAGATCAAACATTTCATCAGCTAGTACATATTGCAGTTGTTCTCTAATTAGGTTTTTTGCTTCACCTGTGACATCAATTAAATTTATTCTGGTGCAGCCAGCATCATTTAAAATTGTCTCAAGCATATTTGCCTCACAAAAATTTGCATACCTCAAATCTGCTCTGCTGAAATCTGCGCGACTTAAATCCGCCTTAAAAAAATTTGCTCTGTGAAAATATGCCTCGATAAAAAAGGCTTCAACTAGATTTGCATAGCTGAGCTTTGAATGGTTTGCTTCTACTCCGCAAAAGTCGGCTCCAAAAGATTCGCTCTTGTAAGATTAGCTTCATCGAGGTTCGAATCTACGAGACTGGCAAAACTTAGATCGGCTTCTTCTAGATTTGCGTTGCAAAGATTCGCTTCTTCAAGTATGGAGTGACTAAGATTCGCCTTATATAAATTTGCTCCCTCTAAGTCTATGCCCATAAGATTGGCTCTGCTGAGGTTTATATAAGCAAGATTTGCTCCAGTAAGATCTGGACTGAGATCCCACTCTTTGGAACGCCATGAATCCCAGGCTTCTCCCCCTTGAAGCAGTCGTCTTAAATGTTCTTCGTTTGCCATAGGTTCACCTCGTAGCTAGTCTGCTATTCAAAATATTTCCCACGCTCAGTTGGCCAAAACAGATTTGCGCGTAGCCCTACAAACACCATCCCGGATACGAGGGCATGACTGTATGGGGGAATTTGAGGCATTACTCATAAAATAACAAGTTTATATTGTCGTTTCAGAGAGTTAAACTTGTCGTTGATTGCACAGGCTCTTTCCATGTCCACGACACCTTTGATTCTAGAACAGGCTTTAGAACTTCTGGGGGAGTTGCTGGAGGAATACAAGGCAGGCCACGAAATCGTAGTTATTGGAGGAGGAGGACTTGTTCTTCTACACTTGATTGACCGAGCAACCCGTGACATTGATGTAGTTGCTCTCTTTGAAAGAGGAACCTACCAGACTTCCGAACCCTTGCCGCCTGTGCTGAAGCAGGCGATCAAAGAGGTCGCTCTCGTACTCAACTTGGATGAGGATTGGCTAAATGCAGCCCCAACAGATCTGCTCCGGCGTGGTTTACCCGAAGGTTTTCAGGTAAGAGCGATAGTGCGTCAGTACAAAGCCCTCACAGTCCAATTAGCGAGCAGATACGATCAGATTCATTTCAAGCTCTATGCTGCTGTGGATCAAGGGCCGAAAAGCAAGCACTTCGCTGATCTCAAGCGACTATTACCCAACACAGAAGAACTGATTGCAGCGGCGCGGTGGTGTCTTACCCAGGCTGATGGTATTGAGGAAGATTTGCGTGGGGCAATGCACGATTTGGGGGTGCAAGGCAATGTTGAACTTTAATGAACAACTAACAGAATTCACATTAACGTTGCTTTGGAGCCTTTGGACGGAAATCGGTGTAGCAGGAATCCATAGACACCACAAAGATTGTTTGATCGATCCTGAGGTGTTGCTGCTTGTGACAGGATTCTTAGGTGAGAGCGATCCTAGATTAGAGGATGAAGTTCGAGATTGGTGCAATAGCCAGAGTTATTTGATCTCGCTGCAACGGATTCAGGGATTAGCTCGAACTTTTCAGGTTGAAGAGATAGCTAAAAAGCTCGCCACAATTGAGGAGTGGTTAGGAAAATCTTCTAGGCGTATCCCCGAAGATCTTCGGAAATTCAGTGAAAAGTCAAAGTTGCCACCCTTGAGCCAACCATCGCTCCTGATGCTACGGATGGCAACAATCTTCGGTGTGGGAAGCCGGACAGTGAGCCTTGTTGCGCTGCTGACCAAACTAGGCAGCGAGGTGAGCGTAGCAGATGTCACTACAGTGGCTGGATTCTCGAAAACCAATACTGCTAACACCCTCGCAACGCTTCACTTAGGGGGCTTGCTTCACAAAGTAGAGGTTAGAAATCGGCTTCAGTACTGTCTTGCACACCCAAAACAGCTAGTGGCTCTAATTGCTCCTCTTCCTCGGAATATGACTGGCTGGCTATTTATCTTCAGTTTCATTGTTCTATGGACGTGCTATGCAAAGCAGAATACAAGCAGTTCTCCATTGAGAAGAGCAGTGGCAGCAGTGCAACTCATGAAGGCGACATTCTCCCAATTGGCCACGGCTGGGTGGGAGCCACCTGTAATTGAAGGCAATCCCGCTCAAGATCTTGAGCGCATTGAGTTATGGGTACTCAAGCATGTAGAAAAAATAGCAAACGGCAGTTCGCCCCAGTTGAAAGCCTCGTTTCTTCTTCCACCGCTGCTGATTGAGAAAACCAGAGGGAGTAAATAATCAGGGCCTCCAAAGTGCTCTTTAATCAAGAAGTTCTTGATAATGGCAGTAGCCACACTTCGGTGAAGCAATTATACCGATTCGTCATCGGAATGAGTGACCGAGGCATCAAAATCCAATGTGTCTCCATCGGTAAACCAAGCCTCTCCCAATCCGTCTCCAATTCCGCTCCACCACGCGTAGCGCCCGATGCAATTCTAAGTATCAAGCCACTAAAGTTGCCAAGGGGTGCAGGGGTGCGGGGGACAGGCAGTCTGTCCCCCACGGGGCGGGGGTTTTAGGGGGCGGGGCTTGCCCCTGCCCCCTAATGCAGTTCGCCATATTTATCTCACTTACCAAAATAGAAATAATGCGTGGTTTAATCAATATCCGCAGAATGGTTTGCCCCTACATACCTCGCGATTAAATCGCTCAGTTTAAAGATGCAACGGTATCAGTCTTGTATTTGCAACCCTGCTCACTATTTAAGCAAACAAAAAAGGCGCTCGGTGGAGCGCCCTAGAAATTCACGGAGAAAACAATGCAAACTTAGTGGAGCCACTCGGTGTGGAAAACTCCGGGTTTGTCGATGCGTTCGTAGGTGTGGGCACCGAAGTAATCCCGCTGCGCCTGGGTAAGGTTTAGAGGCAAGTTAGCGGTGCGGTAGGCATCGTAGTAGGCCAAAGAAGCACTGGTGGCGTAGGCCGGAATGCCAAGTTGAGCAGCAGTTTGGACGACGTAGCGCCAGTTCCCTTGGCGCGATTCGATGTCCCCTGTGAAGTCGCTATCGATCAACATGTTGGTCAGATCCGGGTTGCGCAGGAAAGCGTGTTTGATCTTGTCCAAGAAGATGGCGCGAATGATGCAACCACCTTTCCAAATGCGAGCCATTTCTGAGAGGTTCAAGTCGTACTTGTACTCTAAAGAAGCGGCGCGCAAAAGTGCCATGCCCTGGGCATAGGAACAGATTTTGGCGCAGTAGAGCGCATCGCGAACAGCTTTGATGAACTGCTGCTTTTCACCCGTAAACGTTGCACCTGGCCCCTTGAGAATGGTCGAAGCCGCGACCCGTTCGGTCTTATAAGCGGAGAGAATCCGTGATTCGACGGCGGCATTGATCGTTGGGATGGCGACGCCAAGGTCGTAGGCATTCTGGGAAGTCCATTTGCCCGTACCCTTCTGTCCAGCTTTATCGAGGATCAAGTCCACTAGGGGTTTGCTCGTTTCTGGGTCGATCTTGGTGAAAATATCCGCCGTAATTTCGATCAAGAAAGATTTCAAATCGCCTTCGTTCCATTCGGCGAAGATGTCGTGGAGTTCTGTATGGCCAAGACCGAGGACATTGCGCAGAAGATCGTAGGCTTCGGCGATCAGTTGCATGTCGCCGTACTCGATGCCGTTGTGCACCATCTTCACGTAATGGCCAGCACCCCGTGGGCCAATGTAAGTGACGCAGGCACCGTCGTCAGTCTGGGCGGCAATCTTCGTCAAGATCGGTTCGAGTTCATCGTAGGCAGCGCGGGGGCCACCAGGCATCAAACTAGGCCCCAGCAATGCACCTTCTTCGCCCCCGCTCACTCCCATGCCCATGAAGCGCAAACCGAGGGGTTCGAGTTCACCGAAGCGCCGATCTGAGTCCGAGAAGAGCGAGTTACCGCCATCAATAATGATGTCGCCTTCTTCGAGCACGGGCTTGAGTTGGTTAATCACCGCATCGACGGGAGCACCCGCTTTCACCAAGATGATGATCTTGCGGGGCCGCGCCATGGATTGAACAAATTCTTCGATGGTGTAGGTCGGGTAGAGGGTCTTGCCCTGAGCGCGACCAGCAGCCAATTCTTTGGTTTTTTCGGCGGTGCGATTGTAAACGGAGATGGGAAAACCTTTATTGGCGATATTGAGGGCAAGGTTTTCGCCCATGACCGCAAGTCCGACGAGACCGATGCTCGGTTGTGGATAGTCAGCTTCAAAAGCTGAGGATTTTGCCGATGTTTCCATACAAAATTTCCGGTTCTGACTGTCCTAGTGTACGGAGCTAGCCTCTTGAAGGATGTGCTATCACGAATTGTTTTAACTTTTGGCTTGCCTTTCCAGACTTTCGCCCTGAAAATTGGATGCCTTGCTGTTCTCTGGTTGTACCCATGAATCCAATCGATGAGCGCCTCTTTGCCCCCGCAACGGAGCGAAACAGAGAACTAATCTTGGCTGTCCTGAAAGAGTTTCTGCCTACCTCTGGTCTGGTACTAGAAATTGCCAGTGGTACAGGTGAGCACATTTCCTACTTTGCCCCACGACTCTCACCAAACTTGCGGTGGCAACCGAGCGATTTTGAAACCTACAAACTGGCCAGTATTACTGCCTGGTGCCGTTTTCTGGATACAACCAATGTGCAGCCCCCACTCCAAATCGATGTCACGGCTAAAAATTGGGGACTGGATCGTGTGAATGCGATCCTCGCAACCAACCTCATTCACATCGCCCCTTGGTCTGCTTGCTGTGGTCTTCTCGCTGGGGCTGGGCGCTTATTGCCAATTGGCGGAATCTTGTATCTCTACGGACCCTTTAAACGGGACGGAAAACACACAGCGCCAAGCAACGAAGCCTTCGATCAGATGCTCAAAAGTGAAAATTCAGCTTGGGGTGTCCGCGATCTAGAAATTGTGATCGCCGAGGCTAAACAACATTCCCTTGTTATTGAAAAATTGATCCCCATGCCTGCCAATAACTTTTCGGTGATCTTCCGGCGGCAACCGATTTCCGGGTGAGCGATGGGACTTCAAGGCGAAAACGTAGCTTATTTGACATTTCCCTTTTCAGCAATTGCTGACACTGAAGCGATAACCAGACAGAGAAAAACTCATGTTTAACATTTCAGTGCGTTCAAGCATGTTGGCAATGTCCCTGGCTGTAGGTCTTTGGGCTGGGACAACAGCCAGTGCCTTGAGTGCACCTAAGCCAGCTTCTACAAGTTGCCCCACAAACTTTGCGGTTCAAGAGACAGGCATTGCCGATCTGCAAGCAGCGCTCACTTCTGGACAGATCAGTTCGCATTGTCTGGTCACGATCTATTTGAATCGTATTTCCCTCTACGACAAGCAAGGGCCGAAGATCAACGCGATTCTCGAATTGAATCCAGAGGCGATGCAAATTGCGGATCAGCTGGACGCTGAACGGCAAGCAGGGAATGTGCGCGGCCCTCTCCACGGCATCCCAATTTTGATCAAAGGCAACATCGCCACCCATGACCAGATGACTACCACAGCTGGTTCCGTTGCTCTTGCTGGATCCATTCCCGAAAACGATGCTTTTATCGTGCAGCGCCTCAGAGCGGCTGGAGCCATTCTTTTGGGCAAATCCAACTTGACCGAATTTGCCAACTTTATGTCCTATCACATGCCCAGTGGCTATAGTTCTCAAGGCGGACAGACCCTCAATCCCTACAATCCGACCACCAGAGCGAACGGGATTCCTGTGCTTACTCCTTGCGGTTCGAGTGCGGGATCGGGGGCAGGAACCGCAGCCAACCTCACTGCCGCCGCTGTTGGCACTGAAACTTCCGGATCGATTCTCTGTCCATCCAACTTCAATTCTCTGGTTGGCATCAAGACAACTCTTGGCCTAGTGAGTCGTACAGGTATCATACCCATCGCCCACAGCCAGGATGTTGCAGGCCCCATGGCGCGCACCGTTGCCGATGCAGCAGCTCTCCTCAATGCTCTCGCTGGCGCAGATCCCAGCGATCCGATCACCTTGACAAGTGCAGGAAAAATTCCTGCTGATTACACAAGCTTCCTGAATGCCAATGGCCTCAGTGGGTTGCGCATTGGCATTGCCCGCCAATACTTCGGCAGTGATAGCGAAACCAATGCGTTGATCGAGCAAGCGATTACAACGCTGCGAAATCAGGGTGCAATCATCGTCGATCCCGTAAACATTTCAACGTACGATCAGCTTCAACAGAACAGTTCCAGCGTATTGATTTACGAATTCAAACAGGATCTCAACAAGTACTTGCAGACCGTCGGATCCACCACCCCAGTGCTCTCTCTTTCTGAGATCATCGTCTCTAATCGCCAAAATCCGGCTGTTGCCCTCAAGTACGGGCAAGGTGTCTTGCTCAACTCAAACGTTCAGAGCGGCAATACCATTACCGCTGCTCAGGCGGCCCAAGACCGCAGCACCGATCTGCAACTAGCACGGGGTGGCCTCGATGCCGCCTTCAGCGACAACCAACTTGATGCCCTCGTTTTCCCTACTTCCAACGGTGCAAGTATTGGTGCAAAAGCCGGGTATCCAACCTTGATCGTGCCAGCAGGATATGAGGCGGACGCTACACCTGTCGGTATTTCTTTCTTAGGAAAAGCGTTTTCCGAGCCAACACTGATCACGGTGGGCTACGCCTACGAGCAGGCCACGCACCTGCGCAAACCACCCACCGCAACACCGTAGGATCCCATCGCCCTATAAACACAGGCAGTCTGTCCCCCACGGGGCGAACTGCATTAGGGGGCGGGGCTTGCCCCTGCCCCCTAATGCAGTTCGCCATATTTATCGCAACCCACCAAGCTAGAAATCATGCGTGTTTTGATCGATGGCCGCAGAATGATTTGCCCCTACATACCTCGTATAGCTTTATGCAAAATGTCGGGTGATTAAAGACTCAATTCAGCAGCCTGGACAATTTTGATATTTCTTTTGTCCACTGGGGAAAGTTGGTCATCGCTGTAGTCGGCATGGGGACGATACCAGGGGCGGCTATTGAAATATGCCTGAAGCTGAGGAGTGGCGAAGGTACGCCCGTGGCGGGCAAAGATCGCGTTGCGCAAAAGTCGCAGTTGGTTCGCACGTAGACCGACGAGATCCAGAATGCGCAGTACTTCGCCATCGACGATCGTTCTTTCCGCTTGAGTGTAGAGCGCATTGCGCATTGCCTGATAAGGATTGGGTTGGGCAAGTGCTGGCAACGTTTGCATCCCAAGCAGCGCTATTGCCATGATAAATCCGAAAGCTTTGTGACGATTTCCAAACTGTATAAATCGTTGAAACATAGTGCCCATCAAGCCCGTAACTGTTCCAGGATACCGTGATTTTGTTTGCTTCTTACTGTTCGCAAATCTATAGTGACTTTACGCGCTTGAGGAACACCTGTGGAAGATCCAGTGCAGCCTATTCAGCAAGATTCAGAAAGTTCTGAGACAGATTCTAGTCACGATCCCTCTGAAGAGAGCATCGTGCCAGAAATTGGTGCAGAAGCGGAACCGACTGATACAGAGCCTGCCGAAGGAACTGAAGAAACTGAGATTTCTTCTGAGGAATACCCAGAAGCGTCCGAGGCAGCAGAGGAAACAGCAGCGGTTCAAGCAGAAGAGGAAGATGAAACCGATGAGGCCGCTTCTGAAGAAGAGGAAATTCAACCTGAAGAAGTGCTTGATCCCTTCGATGAACTTGTACATATCGACTACGACAATGAGCAATTCGAGGGAAAAGAAGTTTATCCCGAAATGTTCGTGCCTGCCCAAGCGACAAATTATGAGGAGTTCGATAGTTTCTTCCAACCAAGCTACGCAGATATGGCGGAATCACTGCAAAATCCTGCCGAACAACAAGGGATCGATCCACAATCAGACGAAAGTTTCCCACCGGACCAAGAAGTTATGCCAAGCATGGATACCCTTGAAGCCTCGAATCGAGCCACCGATTGGATCAATCAGGCGAATGAGGATGAAGCACCGAGTATTCAAGTCGATCCGAGCCTCCTCCGTTCCTAAAACTCTGTTCAAGGGCGTTGATCTTTGAAGGGCGCAGCCTGGTTTGCCCCTAAACCAAAACACCAGATATCAAGACACCGGCCTCCCATTGGCATTCCATGGACATACTCCATTGGCACCCAAGCCCATTGACTCTCCCATAGATCACTCCATTGGCCACTCAAACCTCTCCCGATCCCCCTCCAATTCCGCATCACCACGCGTAGCGGCCAATGCAATTCCAAGTACCAAGCCACTAAAGTTGCCAAGGGGGTGTGGGGGACAGACTGCCTGTCCCCCACGGGGCGGGGGTTTTAGGGGGCGGGGCTTGCCGCTGCCCCCTAATGCAGTTCGCCATATTTATCGCAACCCACCAAAAATCCTAAAAACAAAGCTTCTTGTATGATCAGCAAAAGCGCTCGTTTAAGAAAGGGGTCAAGGTTGCGTCGCCGAAAACTGCTTGAATGGGCTTCCCTGGGTTTTGCGGCTAGTTACCTCTCCCCAGCCCTTGCTGCATTCCCCACAAACCCATGGCGCAATCGCCCGATCAACAATCGCCTCCTCAGCCCCCTCTACCGTCCACCCGGATCTTCACAATTCCTACCCACCAATACCACAAAGATTTGGTCTACCGTTAGTGCCCGCCTTGCCAGCATTCGTACTTCAACTTGGAGTACCGAAAACCGTCGTGCTGAAGGACTCAGTTTTTATCTCAGCCAAGATCTGACCAACGAAGAAGCCTATACCTGGGCAAAGCTAGCCCGGATTCTCGGTGGCCAGCTTGAACGCCAAGGAGAAGCGATGGCTTTAGCCGTAGCCCGTGGCTTCGAATCAACCTTCGGCCAACCCGCCGCCCCAAACCATTGGCTCGAATTGGCTCACAGCCGAACAATCCTCTTACTCGGCGATCTCAATCAGCCCTATCCTGCCAAGCAGATGATTTCCAAACGGGCACGACTTTTTCAAGCAACCCCGACCCCAGATCGTGCCCTCGGTGGCAGCATACTCTCGATCACCCCGCAAAGCGAGATTGCTCTACTCGGTGGCCTAATCCGCTACATTCTCGAAAATCGTCTTTATGATAGTGCTTATCTTCAGGCCAACACCAATGCTCTCAACCTAGTGGTTGGCAATCTTACCAGCAAAGAAATCACTTACGAATTTCAAGAAGATCGCCTTGCACGAGCAAAAGCGCTAGAAGACGAGGGCACTGTTTTCGCACTGCTCATGGCTTTCTACGCCCCCTATCGCCCGAACACTGTCAGCCAACTTTGCGGGTTGCCAGAATCCGCCATAAACAACTTCTATCGTGAGGTGACCGTTTCCCAAAATCGCCCTCTAAGCATCGTCTACGCCCAAGAAACTTCATCCCCTCTCCTCTGTGAGCAAAAAATTCGTGCTGCTGGAATCATCAGTCTTTTGCTCGGCCAGGTGGGTCAACCCGGAGGCGGCATTGTCACCCTTGCTCCTGGCTGGAATCCCCAAGGCACCACCGATGTCGGGGCTTTAGGGGACAGTTTGCCGGGATATAGCGGCCCAGCCCCCCAAAGCGATGAGGATTTTATTCTCTGGACCCAGAGTCACAGCCTCAACAAAGCACGGCGCACCATCGCTTTTTTGCGCAGTTGGTACGACCTCCCAGACAACGATTTTGGCTTTTCTCTGCTCCCCACCGCCAAACCCAATGCTGCTCCAGAGATGCTGATCTGCGTTGGAGCAGTACCCAAACTTCCCTTGGATCGGCTGCGAACCCTCGTTGTTTTGACAACGAACGCCCAAATCCCAGCAGTTTCCGCCAAGACAGAAGTGTTTATGCTTCCGCTTGCCCACCCAACCGAGCGCGAAGGCACGATCACCGATACAGGCCGACGGATTGTGCTGTTTAGCTCAGATCGTCGGCCTAGTGGTCAAAGCCAAACAGGGCTCACCCTCGCCGCCGGATTGTGGTCGCAGGTGAGTGCGCGATTGGCCAAAAGCTCTGAGGAACGAGATCGTGGGATCGCAGCAGTACGTTGGCCTAGAGTGCTGAGTGTTGAAACCGTCATTGCAGAAATGGGAGGCGAAAATCTGCGCGAACCAGGACAGATTACCCGTAGTGAGCAAGTAGAGCGCTGCGGTGTGCCCGTCTACGCCGGATTATCCCTAAGCCAGTTGCGCCTGCGCTCTTCCTCGGAAGTAGATGACAGTCGCATCGGTCTTTACCCCAACTACGGGTTCTGTTGGCCAGGCGATATCCATATCATTGGCAATCGCGCCAGTGCAGACAGCAAAGGCCAAAGCAAAGGCTTTATCGGCTGGGACGGCAAGCGTTGGAGTGGTCTCGATACGCCCGATGTTGTCGATCCGCTGAAATCCCCCGAAGAAAGCGTCGATCCTTTCCGTGGAACTCCCGAAGGTGTCGCCAGACTCATCGCTGTCGAGTACGCTGGCGGCCTCAATCTCGACACTGGCATTGCCCTCGAACGGGGCATCGTTCCTAAATTAGGATTTCTGCCAGCCAAGCGGGACAAGTAGGAGTCAAAAAAGAGCCTACACCGTGGCCGAAACGTTATTCTTTATAAGATATAATTACAAATAAATATCTTGTATAAAGAATAATATGTCTCAAAAGTCCTCTCAAACTTCCCCTTTGCCCTCTTCACCTGAGAGCGATCTGGCTTCTGCGTTTCGTGAGCTGCGACGCAAGCGTGGGTTGAGTCAGATGGCGTTGGCCGATTTGACGGGACGCAAACAAGCCCGGATTTCTCTAGTAGAAGGGGGGCGCGACGATCCACGTCTTTCGACCCTGATGGCGCTTGCTAGAGCGTTAGGCAGCGAACTTGTCCTTGTGCCAAGGGAGCACATCGCTGAGGTCAGGCAAATTGTCAATTCATCGTCGAAAAAATCTGATAAAGTGTTGACTTTTTTTGAAGAGATGTACGTTCCTGATCCAGATGAGGAAGAGGAATCGGACTAATGGCTCAAGTTGGTGAAATGCTTGGGGTGTATCTCGAACCCACACCAACTGAGAGCATTCGGGTTGGAACGTTGTTGAAAGATACCGTTGGCAATGTCAGTTTTATTGTCGATGAAAGCTACATCGATCTTGGCGCAAATAGACCTCTACTCAGCCTTGCCCTCTACGCAGACACTGGGGAGGAAGACACAATTTCCCGATTACGGGAGCGACATAACAAGCTGGGCAATCAGGACATTTTGCCTCCCTTCTTTGCAAATCTCCTACCAGAAGGAGTCCTTTTCGATATTGTTGAAAGCCAGTTGCCTTTTGACCAGCAAAATGCGTTTGGTATGCTCAAACGTTTGGGTGCAGATCTGCCAGGATGCGTAGTGGTTCGCTCTGAAGGCACCTATGGCCAAAAGATTTCAGATTCGCCTAACTTTGGCAACCTCGCAGGCGATAGTGCAGAAAAATCACTCATCAAGTTTTCCCTTGCAGGCATCCAACTGAAGTTTTCCATGGTGAAGACAGGCGAACTTTTGACCATGCCAGCCAGTGGCGAAGGTGGGCGCTTCATCGTGAAGTTTCCAAGCAAAGAGTACGCATTCCTGCCAGAAATTGAATATAGTGCGATGAAACTAGCGGAAGCAGCGGGTGTAGAAATAGCGGATATTCAGCTTTTATCTACCGCACAACTCAAGGGCATTGATGAGAAATTCCTGCACATCGGTAGCCAGGTTCTCTGTGTAAAGCGCTTTGATCGCACGGAAGATCGGCGCATCCACATGGAAGACTTTGCGCAAATATTGGGTGCTATTGGTAATCGAAAATACTATGTGGGCAACATTGACACCGAAATCAGAATCATCGGACGGTTTGCCACGCAACCTGTTTCTGCTGTACTGGAGATGATCCGTCGGTTGACCGTAGACATCCTCCTTGGCAACGGAGACAACCATCTCAAAAATACTTCCCTGATTTACCCCAATGGCAGGACACCGCAGCTTTCTCCAGCCTACGACATTGTTCCAACAGTCTATTTCAAGCCCGACGATACTCTGGCCTTGAAGTTCGGTGGCAAGCGCCGTTTCGAGTCGGTAAGTGAGCAACAGTTCGAACGGCTGGCACCGTTTGTAGGGGTTGAGGCGCGAGTACTGATCAAAGAAGTGAGGGCAACCATTGACCGAACAAACGAAACTTGGCCAACGATGTTCAGGGATCTTCCTTGGCCTGACAAAGTACGCGAACGTCTAGCAGCTCGATGGGAGAAACTTCCTCTGGTTCAAGAGAGCCCCAATCCGTTTTCTTTTTGAAAAAGGGTCTTCGCTGCAACCCTGCTTTCCACTTAGCTGCCTTAGGCCTTTTTCAATGCTAATATTTTCTCTTATCGTCTTCTTTCTTTCATAAGCTCGCTCTGGGAAAGGGGCTTACAACAAGCCCCTGAAAGCCTTTTTAATGGCCTTCAGGGGCTTAATGATAGAGCGGAGAGGGAGGGATTCGAACCCTCGGTAGGAGATTACTCGACCTACAACGGATTAGCAATCCGCCGCTTTCGACCACTCAGCCACCTCTCCAGATTTAGAATTCTATCACATGCAGGCAATACAAAAAATAGGCGGAGTACTTGAGATACCCCACCTTTGAAATTTAGCGCCGCCGTTTGCGCGCAGCTTCTTCTTTGCGCTTTTTGCGGGCACTGGGCTTTTCGTAGCGTTCGCGGCGTTTGATCTCAGAAAGGATGCCTGCCTTTTGAATCTTCTTCTTGAAGCGCTTGAGGGCTGACTCGATTGACTCGTTTTCACCCAAACGAACTTCAGTCATGGTCGTTCACCTCCTTTAGTGCATCATTCGTAGACTTCGAGGTTGACATCTTGTTCTGCCGCGCGGCCAGCGCATTCGACCAAGGCACGGATCGCATTGATCGTGCGTCCACCCCGGCCAAATACCCGGCCTTTATCCTCACCATCGAAGGCGATGCGCAAACGAATACGCCGCCCACCGAGGGTCGTTTCGGAACTAACCACGAGTTGTTCGGGACTATCGAGCAGCGGTTTCACCAAAAAAATGGTCAACTGCCGATAGTCGGGTCGTACAGAATCAGGATTAACCACCAGTTGATGCCGATGAGGAGGGGATGACCTCAGCACGGGTAAGCAAGAAACGCACCCGGTCGGAGGGTTGAGCGCCTGTACCAAGCCACTTTTTGGCAGCTTCGGCGTTTATTGTGAAAACAGGCATGCCTTTTTCAGTATTGGCGCGTGGGTCATAAAAGCCGATTTCTTCGATAACGGCTCCGTCCCGACGGGCGCGGCTATCTACGACGACGACGCGGTAGACAGGTTTTTTCTTAGCACCAATACGCTTTAAGCGAATTGCAACAGCGATCGCTATTCACCTCCTTAAAAAGTTTCCAAGAGAACACGATGTTACCCAAACCCTTTGCCCTTCTTCTTCTTTTTGCCACCGGAAGGACCGGGTTTATCTGGGGAACCAAGCTTTTTGGCAGTAGACTGACCGCGCCAACTCGGGCCGAAGCTGGGGTTGGGGGCAGGACGCTGCTGCTGGCCGCGATTGCCGCCGCCACCGAACATGCCACCACCCATACCGCCGCCGGGAGCGCCACCATTGCCAAGCATTTTCATCATCTGGCGCATCCGGTCGAAGTCGTTGAGCAACTTGCCCACGTCTTCGAGTACCATCCCGGAACCTTTGGCGATGCGGCGCTTGCGAGAAACTTTGATTAAGTCGGGATTGCGGCGCTCTTCAGGGGTCATTGAGCCGATCATCGCTTCCGCTTTTTTGAGCTGCAACTCGCCTTGGCGAACTTGATCGTCGGTGACCTTGCCCATCCCTGGCATCATCTTGAGCAGTCCCCCTAGGGAACCCATGCTCTTGATCATGCGCAGTTGCTTAATAAAATCTTCGAAGTCGAACTGGGCGGAGAGGAGCTTCTGCTCCATCTTCGCAGCATCGGCAAAGTCGATCCCTTCTTGGGCTTTTTCGACGAGGGTGAGCACATCGCCCATGCCCAAGATCCGCGAAGCCATACGTTCGGGATAAAAGGGCTGAAGGGCTTCGACTTTTTCGCCAACCCCAACAAACTTGATGGGTTGGCCAGAAATCTTGCGTACGGAGAGAGCGGCTCCACCACGGGTATCCCCGTCGAGCTTGGTGAGGATAGCGCCAGTGATGTCGAGTCGGTCGTGAAAGGCACGGGTGAGGTTGGCAGCCTCTTGGCCGGTCATGGCATCGACAACCAGTAAAATTTCGTCCGGTCGCACTGTGTCGCGGATGCGCTCCAGTTCGGCCATCATCGCTTCGTCGATCTGCAAGCGACCCGCTGTATCGACGATCAGATAGTCGTGCTGGTCGGCAATCGCTTTTTCGAGGGCGTTGCGGGCAATGTTGACAGGATCTGCGTCGGTGCCTTCGCTGTAGACTGGGACGCTGATCTGTTTGCCAAGGGTTTGCAATTGATCGATAGCGGCTGGACGGTACACGTCGGCGGCAGCCAGTAGCGGCTTCTTACCGTTTTTTTGTAGATAGAGGGCGAGC
>JACMLN010000030.1 GCA_014379585.1 Gloeobacterales cyanobacterium ES-bin-313
ATTGCCGCCATCTGCGACTTGGTGAGTCCCAAACTCATTCCAGCCAAACTCAATCGGGATACTGATCTATCTTCGCATTTTCTGGTGTCGGATCGCTAGCGGCCTTGGAGAGCCACTCGCTGTAGGGGGTGCTGATCACTCTGCCAAAACTGCGCATCCGCCGGGCGAGATCTCGGAGGGCACGGTTAAAATCGACCCCAGCATCGACTTGGCTGCGCAGGTCATGGGCTTTTAGATAGTCGCCAATTTCGTCGATCAAGTCTGGCTGACTGTCTGCGGGTGCTTGACTATAAAGATTTTCGAGCATGGAGATGCGCTCTTCGAGTTCCCCGATGCTCAGTTGGGTCAAGAGCTTAATACGTTGCAAATTCACAGTTCGATCCTTCGTCTTTCTCTAGTTTAAGTTGCCCAACTTGGGTGCGGCAGTGAGTTAGGGCACAACCCCTCGGCAACTTTTATGGCTTGATACTCGGAATTGCATCGGGCGCTACGCGTGGTGATGCGGAATTGGAGACGGATTGGGAGAGGTTTGGGTTAGCGATGGGAGACGCAATGGGTTTTGAACCCCCAGGCACTCATTCCGAGAACGAATCGGTATTAGAAGCTTTCAAAAACAATGGGGTGGGGGAGTGATTGACCGCATCCAGTCCAAATCTTTTGCTGCGAACACAGGTGGTGGTGGCGGCTGCCCGTAGTCGATGGACAATTCGTAGGCCGCTTCAGCGTAGATTTCACTGAATGCCCTGCCCAAATCCAGTGCCACATCGCTGTCTGGTTCACAGAGTGGGACGGGGATAATCGGTAGTGGCTGTTGAAGCGTGATCGGCCACAGTTCAACCGCACTCGCATGTGCCCGCGTCAAAGCAACCAGATAGGGTACATCCGGCAAACGCGGATGCTTGAAGAGACGGGTTCCCCGCCGCAGAAAATCCAACTCGATTAAATGCACCGCTGCACCATACAATCGCTGTCGCTTCTGGCGATAGGGCGTGAGTCCTGGCTCTCGTTTGTTGACTGGGGAGAGAATTTCTATTGATGTCACCAGTCGATTGCCCGCTGTATCTCGAATTTCAACACTGGGAATACGGACAATCACAGGCTGCATCACGGGCAACCTCAGTAGGGCAGGCGTTGTCGCAACCCCAGAATCAGCGTAGGGCAGTCGATCGATTGGTTCTGCTTGCCGCAGCACCACTTCGACATCGGGGTAGAGGATGCCAATTTCACCTTCCGGAGCTGTATCTTCGACAACATAGATCTCCAATCGTGCTGTGTAGCGGGGGCGCAACAGCGGTACGAGAAGTTGCCGAATTTTACTCGCCAGGGCGTTATGAACATCTGCCCAGAGATAGCCTTCAAGGTAAGGATCCATACCAGGAAAGGGAGAAGGCATTGGGACAATCCTACGGTGGTCAACGGATGGCTTTATGGTAAGGCGATTTGCCTTATACCAGTGGTACTTCAAGGGCACATTAACGCTCCTTTCCACGACAATTCTAATCTTCTCGTGCTTCAGGTACGAGAAGATTAAGTTACCATCCTGGTATGGCCTAGCCTCTGAAACTTCTTGTCACCACAGGTCTGCACGCATCCAATGGCTCTGTATCTCATCGGACTCAATCTGGATAGTCCCACTGCGCATTACAGAGTGGAGCGTGGGTTTCTCAATGAACTACTCCGGGGGATCTATATCGATGCAGTGGATAACGCAGACGATGTTGTACTGCAACTGCAAGGCATCTCGGTTTTACTGTCCAAGCACATGCTTTGGTAGAGATGCCACAGAACTTACCACCCGCTCTGATTGTGGAGCGCTTCGACATCCGTTGTGGATCTGAGGATGCTCAGAAGTTGTATTGTCTGGAAGATTTCTGTTCGCTACTCAGCATTCCTTCCGCAGCAAAGTACGATTCAACCATTGAGCGCGTGGCTAAAGCTTTACGGCCTGTTTCGACCAACCCGGAGGAAGACCTACTGCTTCTGTTTCGAAGGGCACTGTTCGCTTGGCTGATCGCCGATGGAGACATGCATCTTAAGAATCTGGCAGTGCTCAGAACTGCTACACCAGGAGAGCGATCATTTCTCTCTGTGCGCTTGGCTCCGGTGTACGACACCCTCACAACCCGTGTGTTTCCAGTTCTGGCGCAAGACCGCATGGCCTTAAAGCTCAATGGTAAGGATGATCGTTTGCAGACCAAAGATTTTCTGGCTTTGGCAAGAACCATCGGGATCAAGGTGACGACAGCCGAAGAGGAGATCGAGAAAATGGCCAGGGAACTTGTGCTTGCGCTTCGGGAGGTTCGCCTTCCCCCAATGTCAAACTATGGTTCTCAAGGTCTAGAGCGCTTTGCTCAAATTCAGGAGATTGTCGAAACACGCTGTCGGGAGATTAATCAATCGGACTAAAAAACCAAGATCAGCAAACACATTCGCATTTCCGTGAGTGATTTCTGGATTATTCATTTCTCCTGCCACTTTTTCAACTCCTTTACTAATAGTTCTGCATCTTCTTCGTTGAATTTGCCGAGTGGAAATCTGCGACCTTTATTGTCGATTAGGGTGATGAACTGATCACCACTCATGATGTGGCGTTTGGAACCAGCGTCAAGATAATCTATTGCAACTTGAAATGAAGCACTCAATTGATAAGATTTGCGAAACAAGAATCCCCAGTAAATTATGTATTGTCGCTTATCTTTTTTGAATAGTAACTTTTCCCTGCGAATTGCAACTACTAAAGGCGCACCAAATAAAATTAAGAGTGATAGTTGATTAAGTATATAGAGTGGCAAGGGTAGTGAGCCGGTGTAATGGTCTAGATTCTTTAAGCTGGAAACTGATAGCAAAAGTCCAAATACAACTGAAATAATTGAAACAAAAATCGTAATCGAGAAGTTGAAGTTGGAACTATATGGAACACTCACTTGCAAACTATCAAAGTTGATTTTCAACTGCGAATTGCCTTTTTCAACTGGAAGATGCTCTTTCGATAGCCTTAACTCAGTCTTCTCTGCCCCTTTTAGAAGTGCTTTTTTGGCTTCTAATGCAGTCTTGAAACGCTCATTACAGTCCGGCATTAGAAGTTGCTCAAGCCACTTACGAAAAGTGCGATCATCGACGATCTCTTCATCGACAATGATTTGTGAACCTTTTCTTGGTAAATCTGCTGGATCTAATCCACTTAACAAATACAACAGCGTTGCACCTAAGCTGTATAGATCTGAAGCAGGTGAAGTCTGTCCTGCGAATTGTTCAGGAGCCATGTACCCGTAGGTACCAACAATGGTTAATGTTTTACCTGCTGTTGTATCAGTCTGCACTGAACCAAAATCAATCAAGCAAACTTGCTGATCTGCCGTACGTAAAATCAAGTTAGCAGGTTTGATATCACGGTGTATAACAGGTGGGGCATAGTTATGTAAAGTTTCTAAAATCGCCAAGATCTCTGCCGCAATTTCTTTTACTCTTGAAAGTGAGAGTGTACCTTTATTGACCACCAAATCAGCAAGAGACTCACCTGGAATATATTCGTTAACTAGACAAAAATATCCTCCTTCAGACATTTCAAGCCAAAAGTCTTTAATGAACTTAGGTATATTAGGATGAGCGATACTTTTTAGAGTTGCCGCCTCTCTTTCAAGAAGTTTCCGGTTTTGCCAAACTTGCTCATCTGATGAAAAATAAAGTGCCTTAAGGACACAATTTTGTTGAGTAGCCCTATCTTCGACAAGCCAAGTCTGCTTACTATTCGTAGAACTTAATCGGTGTAGAAGCTTATAACGTTCATGAAAGAGTTCTCCAGCTTTCCAAAACACAATCTAATCCTCAGGTTGTGAATTGAATTGGTCTTTTCGCATTCGAAACTGTTTTAGTAACCATTCAAGTTCTGTTTCCTTAATATGAACCTTGAATTGCACTGACTTCGCTGAAGCCTTGTCTTGTAATAGCAAAGTTATTTCTGGAGTTTTCTCTGGAAGATTATCGCTGTGCGCACGCTTAAAAACTAACAATTCAACCTGGGATTTAAGCGGAAACTGAATATGTTGAATTGGTAAGGAAATTGCTGTTTGATTAAGTTCACATTGCCCGTCACCAATCTTTATCTTGCTCACACGAGGAACAATAGAAAGACTGCAAAAAATTGCTAAAATAATCTCAAGTACTAAAGCACTGCCTGCCCCTAAGAATCCAAATTCATCGTTGAGTACCCAAAAACCAACAACAGAATTAACCATCATAGAAATCGAAGCAATTATCCAATAGTTTCTAGTCCTATAATTAGCAGAAGTATTACTATTCGAACTCAAAGTAACTCGCAAGCGCTCTTCATTGCACTCCTCCACGATGAAACGCTGCGTTGAGGGCAATGGTGGCTCGCAAGAAACTACAATCCCCTCTTGCTTTTTCTCAAAAGCTACGAGTGCTTCTGAAGCGGTTGAGAAGCGATGTGTTAACTCTGGCTCAACCATTTGTTCTAACCAATAACCTAGCCAACCGCTTAAAGAAGAATGTTTGGGCAAGTGTAAATTTCCAGCACTGTCTGCTAGATCCCTTGGTGATAGCCCGGTGAGGAGTTGTATCAGTGTTGCTCCTAAACTGTAGAGATCAGAGGCTGGTATTGCCCAACCGATAAACTGTTCGGGGGCCATATAACCAAATGTGCCTGCCACTGTTAGGGTGCGCCCCTCCTGCCCTATAACCTGTGCTGCTCCAAAGTCAATGAGGTGAACTTTCTGATCATCGCCCCAGATCAGGTTGCTGGGTTTGATGTCCCGATGCACAAGCGGCGGATCTTGAGTCTGTAGGTAGTTCAACACCCCCAGTAAATCTCGCGCCAATGCTTCGACTTGGGCACGGTCAAAGCGTCCGCCCTTCGTAAGGCGTTCAGCCAAAGAAGCTCCTGGTACGAACTGCTGAACGATGCAAAAATAATGACCTTCTGGCTCCTCCAGCCAAAAAGTATCCAGAAATTTCGGAATCAGGGGATGGTCAAGTTTGGGAAGAATCTGAAGTTCACGTTCAAAAGGCTCAAATTGCTGCCAGTCGAGGTCTTGGCCGAAGTAAAGGGTTTTTAGAGTTATTTGAGAACCAGTCTGCTCGTCAGTGGCAAGCCAAGTGCGCCGTTCCCCATTAGAGCCAAGCAGTCGAACTAAGCAATAGCGTTGTAGGAGGCGAGACGGGAGTGAAAGTGCCATTAAGGTGCTTTTATTACTATCGTATAGAACTATCCCCGAATTTTATGTATGCAAAGTACTCAGCCTCTTTTGCAAGACGCATTGTAGACGAGTTGCCTCAACCTCATCAAAAAAACCTAGCCAAAACTGCAGTCCATCCTCCTTTTCTTCGCTGAGAAATAATCGATACAAATGCTGACTATTCTCATAAGGATGGATTTCTAAGCGCAACTCTCCAGTCAATTTGCATCGATAACGCCATAAGCCGAACCAAGTAAGTTCAGCAAAACGATTCCCTTCTTCTACAACCAACCGTCCACTTGCAAAAGAAGAGAATTTCCAAGATGTGAAGGAACCGAAAACAAAGATAACTTCAGCGAAAAAGATTGCGCCGAAAAATCCAAGCGCGACACGGATCAGCAGCGGCATTGCTGGAATACAAGCCAGGGTCACAGCACCCCATCCTACTAAAAAGATTGGTAGAGGACCTGAACTATTAAGCAGGCCAGCCTTTGGGGCATCAAATTGCGGAGGCTCACTAAACATGGGAATGACTCTAATGTAATGCCTATTAATCAGTGTTTTCGAGCCAAAAGTTGCATTTGCTTTTTGATTGAGCGGGAAAAGTAACTCTTAAGAGAGCATAACAACCAACTCCAGTTATAAGCAATATCCATGATTCAAACTTAGTTTATTCGACTACAGTTGTACTGTTCTTAACCTGCTTGATGTGGAACAAGCTATCCAACCGGCATCACTCTAAGCTCTGCCCCAAAAACCAATGCTCTAAAGGCCAAATCTGGGCTTCCAATGATGGACGGGTCGAAGTGAGACAAAGATTCGCAGGGCGCACCCCAGGAAAATCGTGGATTGAGCTTGGCACGATGCTTTCAGGTGGCCAACCGAAATGCTTTGCAAGTTGCATTCCGATTGCGTAGCGCGAAAGGCACTGGGGGCCGACGACATGACGAATGCCTGTTTCAGAACTTTCAGCCAGATCCAGGAGCGCTGAAGCCAGATCGGAAGCGGCGAGAGGGCAACGAAATTCATCGGTGAACAATTTTGCTGGGATGCCTGCATTGACTTGTTGAATGAGGCGTTCGTCGGCACTGCGGTTGCCCCGTGGACTTGCCCCGAAGAGCAACGAAGTGCGCACAACTAAAGTATTCGGCATTGCCAGCAGCCGCTCTTCCGCCATCGCTTTGGTTCTGCCGTACCAGCCGAGGGGCGTTGGCAGACTCGCTTCGTCGTAAGGTGCAGTCTTGCCATCGAACACCAGATCCGTCGAGAGAAAAATAAATCTTTTCCCTTGGCTTGTCACGGCCCTTGCCAACTGCTCTGTAGCATCGACATTCACTTTGATCGCCAGCGCAGGATCTTGATCGCAGACGCGCCCTTCGCTGATCGCTCCACAGTGAATCGTGACATCACTTTCCCAATCAACGAGCTGTGCAATCGATACTGGGTCGGAAAAATCGGTAATGGCGACATCGATTGGCAATTGCGTTGTGAAACCACCGACTGTTCCAAGAACATGCCATTTTTCAATAGCTTGTTGGGCAACATGATCGCCCAAGAGTCCACTAACTCCAGTCACTAACAGGCGTTTCTTTTTCATTGCAATAACCAACTCAGCATAGGCTTCCAGTTTGCCGCAAACTGTTTTCCCTTCGCGCAGGTTGCTATTTTGGACAGGACTTAAGCAGATTTTGCCGGAAAACATTCGAAGCGTATGGGTGTCGAGGGGATTGCCGATGCGTATAGTGGTTATGCAGTGCGGAATCGTCGGTTGTCCACTGGATTTCCTCGATGCCACCGAAACTATCCACAGAGTTAACGAAGATGAAGCTGTCGGAGATTGCAAGCAAACTGGGCTGTACCTTTGAAGGTGATGGCGATCTGGAAATCCTCGGGGTTGCCACCCTCGAAGAAGCTGAGTCTGGTCAGATCACTTTTCTGACCAATCTCAAATACAAGTCAAAATTGCAGACTTCGGCAGCCTCGGCAGTGATCGTTGCGAACAATTATGTATCGGACGGGAAGCACTCCATGGCGCTGCTTAGACATGGAAATCCCTATCTCAAATTTGCCCAGGCGATTGAACTGTTTTATACCGCACCGGAGATGCCCGCTGGAATTCATCCGACGGCGGTGATCGCGCCAACTGCGACTCTGGGCAAAAATGTCAAAGTGGGCCCCCACAGCGTGATTTGGGACGATGTTGTTATCGGCGACGATGTGACGATCCACCCAAACTGCGTGGTCTACCCCGGTGCGCAGATTGGTTCAGGCAGTACGCTCCATTCCAACTGTGTCGTGCGCGAATACGTAGTGCTTGGGGAGCGCTGTACCCTACAAAATGGCGCTGTGATCGGTGCTGACGGCTTTGGCTACGCCAAACAAGCCGATGGGAGTTGGTACAAGATTCGCCAGTCGGGTCGGGTTGTGCTTGGAGACGATGTCGAAGTTGGCGCCTGTTCCACCATCGACCGCGCCACGATTGGCGAAACCCGCGTTGCCTCAGGGGCTAAAATCGATAACCTCGTCATGGTCGGCCATGGCTCTCGCATCGGCGAAAACACGCTGCTCTGCGGACAAGTCGGGCTAGCTGGCAGTACCATCATTGGCAGGAATGCCATGCTGGCAGGCCAAGTCGGTGTGACCGGGCATCTTTCCATTGGCGATAACGCCGTGATCACTGCTCGCTCTACGATTTGGCGATCAGTTCCCGCCAACGAAGTGATCAACGGCAGCATTCCAGCCTGCGATAGCCGCAGTTGGCTTAAATCTTCCGCGATCTTTCTGCAATTGCCACAACTCCAAAAGAATGTGCGGGAATTGCAGGCAAAGATTGGTGTCTTTGAATCCCAACAAGCCCCAACAGAAAATCTGTAGCATCTGGGCTTCGGGTCATCCTCTGCGCCCGAAAGTTTTCGTATCGCAGTTCCATTGGTGGCAGGCTGCGCGCCTGACTGAGCCAAATCATTGAAAACCGTTGAAGGCACGCGCCCCTACCCAACACATTCTGGATCTAAGGTGTTAGTAGGTAGGATTTGAGATTTTGTATATTTCCTAGTTTTGACTATTAGATATGCATGTGAATGCAGTTTTACATCCACCTCTGGATAGAAATTAAGAGAGAAAATATTAAGCTTCAGGTGGATAAATCTTTTAGTTTTAAATGGTCTAATTCATTCATAAGGAAGGTAATCTTGTTAGAGAACTTGACAAAAATTGAATTCAGACTACTTATTGAGAAATAAGAGTTCCGTTTTCACTACATAGAATTACAGAATTGCCAAGAATTATCTTGGATTGCCCAAGTTTTTAAAAGGAGAGATGCATGAGAATTGCTCAGATTGCCCCCCTTTGGGAGAGTGTTCCTCCTCCAGCCTACGGTGGTATTGAACTAGTCGTTTCCCATTTAACAGATGAATTGGTCAGGCGCGGCCACGAAGTAACATTGTTTGCCTCTGGCGATTCCCAGACCCTTGCCACCCTAGAATCTGTTCATCCTCAAGCTCTGCGACTCGATCCGAGCGTCAAAGAACCGGGCATTTACGAGATGTTGCATCTCAGTCGTGTTTATGAACGGGCACAACAGTTTGATATTATTCATTCTCATATGGGTTGTGCTGCTTTGCCCTACGCAGGACTTGTGAAGACACCAACCGTTCATACATTGCACGGCGTTTTTACACCAGACAACCAAAAGATTTTTGTTCATGCCCGTCATCAACCCTACGTCAGTATTTCCGAAGCACAGCGAGAAAATAGACTAGAAATGAACCATGTTGCGACTGTCTACAACGGTATTAACCCGGCTAATTTTGCCTTCGAAACCCCAATAAATCCCCCTTACTTGGCTTTTGTTGGCAGGCTTTCACCAGAGAAAGGCCCCCATCACGCTATTGAAATTGCCCGTCGTTCCGGTTGGAAGCTGAAGATGGCCGGAAAGCTGGATGCGGTGGATCGTGAGTTCTATGAAACAGTGATCAAACCTCATATTGATGGTCAGCAAATTGAATATCTCGGTGAAGTCTCCCATCAAGAAAAAAGTGCCCTTCTTTCCGGCGCGACAGCAACACTCTTCCCGATCACTTGGCGCGAACCCTTCGGTTTGGTGATGATCGAGTCTATGGCAGCGGGCACCCCCGTGATTGCGATGGCGATGGGTGCAGCCCCTGAAGTCGTTGTCCATGGCAAGACAGGGTTTCTCTGTCAAACCGTCGATGAATGCGTTTCCGCCCTCGATAAACTTGGCTCCATTCGTCGCCAGGACTGCCGAGATCACGTTGTTGCTTCTTTCAGTGTCAAGCAAATGGTCGATGGCTACGAGGCTGTCTATCGGCAGGTGATGGCAGGCAACCATACCTTGAACGGCCACACTGAAGTGCCAGTCAGGGTGACAACCCGTCGATAAACCGATTCGGTGATCCCTATGTCTCTTTCTGCACTTATTGCTCGCAAAACGCGAACCCATCTGCCGACTATCGCCATGATTTCAGAACACGGCGACCCAGCAGCAGATATTGGTCGCGAGGAGGCTGGTGGCCAAAATGTCTATGTTCGTCAGGTCGGTGAAGCACTCGCAGAGTTGGGTTACAGGGTCGATATGTTCACCCGCCAAATCGACCCCGAACAGCCAGTGCTTGTCCAACACACACCACGCTGCCGCACTATCCGCTTAAAAGCTGGCCCACTGCACGCCATCCCGCGCGACGAGTTGTTTGCCTGGATGGGAGAGTTTGTGGACTCTTTTCGGCAATTCCAGCGCCAAGAAGGGCAGCGATATAGCCTGATTCATTCTCATTACTGGATGTCCGGCTGGGCAGCGATGCAATTAAAAGCGGATCAAAAAGCACAGCTCGTCCATACGTACCATTCGCTAGGCGCGATCAAGTATGGTTCTGTGGACACAATTCCGCAGATTGCCCGTACCCGTTTGGCGGTCGAGCGTCAAATCTTGGAGCAGGTTCACTGCGTCGTCGCAACGAGCCCCCAGGAACAAGACCAGTTGCGGGCTTTGGTTTCACGGCGCGGCACCATCGAGGTGATTCCCTGCGGCACAGATCTGCGTAACTTTCGGGTGATCCCGAAGCAAGAAGCCAGAAGACAACTTGGCCTTCCCCTTTCAGAACCGATCATTCTCTATGTAGGGCGATTTGATCCGCGCAAAGGCATCGAAACCTTAGTGCGGGCATGCAGCACTTTACAGAACCATGCCCGGTTAATGATTGTTGGCGGCAGCGACCCTGAAAAAGCCGATGGTCTTGAGCGCAAACGCATTGAAGCAATCGTTGAAGAAATCGGTCTTCGCGAACAAACCCAATTTGTCGGACAAGTCGGTCATGACCGTTTGCCCCTCTACTACGCCGCTGCCGATGTCTGCGTTGTTCCCAGTCACTACGAGCCTTTTGGGTTAGTAGCCATCGAAGCGATGGCCTGTGGCACACCTGTGATCGCCTCGGCGGTGGGGGGCTTGGTGTCTACGGTGGTGCCAGAAATTACAGGTCTGCTAGCTCCCCCACGAGATGTTCCTGCTTTCCGTGCAGCCATCGACCGGGTCTTGGGGAATCGCCAATGGGCGCAGCAGATGGGTGAGCAAGGTTCGCTGTGGGTAGGCGAGCACTTTAACTGGCCACGCGTCGCAACGCAACTTGACAGCCTCTACAGATCTCTGAGTGGGTCTGGAAAGATTCTAGAACTCCCCCAAACTAGTACGGCATCATTTCTCTAAAGGGAGGATCGATTTTCTGTGAATCCAACTAAAATAGCCTTTGAACCGATTGAGCGCGACGGCAGGATCTTCTTGCCTGCTGAAGAATCGGTGTTTCCAGAGTGGCCCTGTGTGATTGGCGCCCATGCCCAGACGACGCTGACCCTCAAAGATGACGATCTCTTTTTAATTACTGACACCTTGGGCAATATTTCTGGGTGTGCCGAACCCGGCAGAAAGACAAGCCTGGGGTTGTATTGTCGAGATACTTGCTTTCTGAGTCGCCTCGAACTCCAGATCGAAGGTCGGATGCCGATTTTGTTAAGCAGCAATGCAGATCGCGGTTTTTCTTTGTCTGTCCTGTGTGCCAATCCGAAAATTGAAGATCGAATCCCGACTGAAACCATTGGCATTCAAAGAGAAATTGTCCTCAACGGTGGACTTTTTGAAGAACTGCTGATTACAAACTGTGGGACAGATCCCGTCGAATTTGAGTTGACCCTGAGTTTCGACGCTGATTTTGCTGACCTTTTTGAGATTCGTGGTTTTGCGCGGACAGCCCATGGCCAACTTTTGCGCTGGACAGCGCCAGAAACCACCGAAGTCGATGCCCGTCCCTTGTTTCCCAACGAAATCCACATGGCGTACCTCGGTCTCGACGGTGCCTTGATGGAATCGCGCATCCAGTTCAGCCATCAGCTCCCAGACCGCTTTTTTGGCAACACGGCGGTCTGGAAACTGAGTCTCGCCTCCCACGCAGAAGTTCAACTCGGCTACCGCCTCCAGATGCTCACGGATAGTGGACCCACCTCGACAGTCAACATCCCTGTGACGCTGATGCAGGCCAAAGCGGCTGAACTGATGGAAGAGCAGAGTTGGCAAAATAATGTCACACGGATTCGCACCGATGACAAAGCCCTCAATCGGGTGATTGCACGGGCGGAACAGGATATTTATCTGTTGCGGCAGTCTTTTGGGCGCAACAAAGTCCTCTCCGCTGGCGTGCCGTGGTTCTCGACACTGTTTGGACGGGATTCTTTGATTTCTGCCTCTCAAACACTGATTCTCGATTCGACCATCGCCCGCGATACTCTGACAATCTTGGCCCAGTACCAGGGCAAATCCGAAGATCCCTGGCGCGATGAAGCACCGGGCAAGATGCTCCACGAATTGCGCCTTGGCGAAATGGCGCGCTGTCGGGAAATTCCCCATACGCCTTACTACGGCACTGTCGATGCCACACCGCTTTGGCTGATGCTCTATGCCGAATATTATGCCTGGACCCACGACAACGAATTGTTGGTGCGTCTGTGGCCGAACGCCTGTCTGGCCATGGACTGGATCGATCATCAGATGCAGAAATCTGGCTATCTGACCTATGCGTGTTTCTCTGATCGGGGATTGCGCAACCAGGGCTGGAAAGACTCAGAGAACTGTATTATTGATCGTCACGGCCACCTTGCCCAAGGCCCAATTGCTCTGAGTGAAGTGCAAGCCTACGTCTACGCCGCGAAAGTGCGCCTGAGTGGCATTGCGGCGCTACGCAAGCGCATCGACCTCGCCGACCGTTGGCGAGAAGAAGCCGATGATCTTAGGGAGCGTTTCAACCGCGATTTCTGGCTTGAAGACCAGGACTTCTGCGCACTAGCGCTAGATGGAGACGGCAAACCTGTCGATAGTGTGACCTCCAATCCAGGCCACTGTTTGAGTTTAGGGATTCTCACCCCCGAACGCGCGCTCCTTGTCGCCGAGCGGCTCCGGGCACCGGATATGTTCAACGGCTGGGGTATTCGCACCCTAAGCAGTCTTTCTCCGGCCTACAATCCGATGGGCTATCACATCGGCTCGGTCTGGCCCCACGATAATGGCCTGATCGCCCTTGGTCTACGTTCCCTCGGCCTCGTCGAACAAGCCCTCGAACTCTCCCAGGGATTGATCGACATGACCCTGCAACAGCCCTACTACCGTCCCCCCGAACTCCTCTGCGGCTACGACCGCAGTGAAGGAAAAAGCCCTATCCAGTATCCAGTTGCCTGTTCTCCTCAAGCTTGGGCGAGTGGCTCTATCTTTCAACTGATTCAGATGATTGCCAACTTGGTGCCTGACGCACCGAGCAACTGTGTCCACATCATCGACCCTGCCCTGCCAGAATCCATTCAGCAACTCTCCCTCGAAAATCTCCGCATTGGCACGACACTCATCGATCTGATCTTCGAGCGGACAGGGGATTCGACAGCCTGCCGAGTAACGCGCAAACGCGGCAATCTGCGGGTCGTTATTGAAGCCTAAACCTGCCACGAATGGACATAACTCGATATTCAGGGCCTATTTAGATCGGGAAATGGATATCGGGTGAAGTGAGCCTCCCTCTCGCCAAAGCCGACCAACTTTACGTCAAGTTCTGGTTTGTCTCAAATTTGCGTTCTAGATCTTTGAGAACGGGAAGATCGAGAATGTTTGCATCGTCAGGACAGACTTTTAAGAAATGGTGGACGAGGAGAAAGCCGACGATCGTCCAGGTTTGATTCAGGCGTGCTTGCTGGCCGATCCAGGTGCCATTCGGGCCATCAAAGTATTCGGCCCAACGCTGGCGGGGCAACTGCTGGAGCAGGAGTTGATAGATCTGGTTGAGCAGAATAAGAATCTGCGGGTCGAGGATGGAATCTGGATAGTGCTTTCGGTAACTTTGGATCGCAAGCACCAAATACCAGGAAAGACTGGGCCAGTGACCCGCATTGTGGTAGCACCAGGGCAGATTTTTGCGGTCGTAGCCTGTTTTGCGTCGCCACTCTTCATCGTTGAGAGGGGGATGGCAGATGCGCATGGGCATTTGGCCGACGAGGGCTGTTTGGTTGTGAATGACTAACTCAAACAGAGCGCGTTGCTGCCTAGGGCTAATCACTCCGAAGATCGCGCCTAGACAATTGCCCAGGGTGAAAAAACGAAAATCTGGCCGGCCCGTGCGAATATTGCCGAGCAAAAAACCACCATCGGCTCCCAGCCAATCCTGCAACCAGTGCGGAATCATTTCTGTCTGAATGTTGTACTCGTTGGTGATGGTGTCGCCGTACTCTTCTGTGGGGCGGCGGCGGAGCACTTGAATGGTTTGGCGGTTTACCCAGTAGTGTTTCAGCAAATAATGTCGCAGTCGTCTAGCCCGGTCTAGACAGCGCTTCAAAAGATGTTGATCGCCCTCAAAATGGTGGAGCATCAAACCCGCACTACTCAGCAACGCACCGTAGAGCAGCACTTGAATTTCGAGGGGCGCGCCCCAAACATCTAAGGGACGGTCGATCATAAATGCGCCATCTGGAACAAACAGCGTCGGCGCTTCTCGAAACTGTGGATGCAAGATCAATTCTAAAAAGCGCTGCAGGCCAGACTGCACGGTGGGCGAGCAAGCCCATTCCTGATCGCCTGTGCGCTGCACGTACATCCAAGCAAGAATCGGCCACCATAAAGTGGCATCGACAGAGACCACGCGCCCAATCGCACGCTGTCCATAGTCAGCGATCAGTTTGCCCTCCTGCTCGACAAAGCTAGTCGGGAAAATACCCCGTGTCTGAAATTGGCTACTCTGCAGTTGCAAGCAAGTATTGAGAAAATGGCGAACAATTTCAGTCTTTCCTTTGAGCAGCAAGTAAAGCATGACCGGAACATTATCCCGGATAAAGACTTCGCCATAGTTCAGTCCTGGCGCATCACCTAACTGCGATAAGGCCGCCACAGCACCCACGTAAGCCCCCTGAAATTTAACGAGGGCTTGATCGAAGATCAGTGCTTCGGCGAGGGCAATTACTGATTTTTCTTTGGTCATCATCGCTCAGTTTTTTTCATGGCGAACGGTACATTCAAGTGCAAGATGCTACGGTACTTCACTTCGCTAAGAATAGCTCACTGAGGATTCAAGTATTGCCGAGAAGCAATGTGTGCGCAGCATCGAAACCATCTTCGATATCGCCGAGTAGGCCACCAGTGGCAACATTAAGGGCTGAATTAGCCATTTCGCCGCTCTCTTCTGCCGCGCCTTCCCAATCCCCTATAGCAGCAACAATTCTTCAGGGATGATATTCAACCAACCCTAAATCAAAATCGTTGGTAGAACCATTGTGATGATAGCGGAGTTTGCAGAAGCCTAGATTTGGGACAAAAATCAACTCAAAAAATCCGGTATTATCCCGCTGGGCGAGCAAGTAGCCAGTTTTCGCTTGTGTGCCGCTGCCTTTAATGTTCTCTAATTGAATCGGTGTAGAACTCTCTACAGACCAGTCGTATCGCTTACTGGCAAAGCGTTTTGCCCGAATTGGATTCATATTTAATAGTAACTCAAAATTCTTTTGCACTAGAGCGAATCGCCCCCCATTTTTGCGCAGTATGTCTGTTAGTCCAGCGAAAGTCTCGACAGCTGCAACCGGGTCTGTATTTCCGGCGCGCCTCACACTGTAATACAGCTTTGTTTGATCTTTGAGAATAAACAAATAGGTAGAAGGCTGTAGCTTCTCACCGCACTCAGGGTCAAGAAAACCGCCGCGCACTTCGGCAATTGTGATGGTGCCAATTTTGGTGCTCTGCAAGACTTCCATCTGAAGGGACAGGGGCTGAGGCGTTTCTTTGCTTGCCTGGGTGTTGTAGCAGGTTTGGGTGCCCTGATAACGCCAAACAGTGCCAGTCTCCAACGGAAAAGGAGATTGTCCATAGGCTCCTGATCCAAAGCTAAGAACCCAAAAAATAGACCCAAGACTCCAAAATTTTCTCATCGTCAACCCCACAGAGCAGCAAAAGCAAATTCGAACGATTACAAAGAAAGATCCACGTCTTCCCAAAGGACGACTGTACTACCCAGCTTTTTGACCGCTTTCACACCACCGTCCTGGGAGACGACGAAGGCGACAGCGACATCGAGGCTTTCGCAAAGACGGAAGGCTGCACCGTGCCTTGCTCCGTAGGATTCGACCCCAATCGTGCCATTGCAGTCACCGTTGCTATCGTAGGCAATACTGACTTGACGGAGCAAGGAAGGCACAATAATCATGGCACCAAAACCCAGCAACCGGAAGCGGTCTGTGATTACGACTGCGCCATCCACTGCCGACAATCCAGCTAAGAAACTGACTGAGTTGGAGAGCGCTGCGTCTAGCTCCGCACGGCGTTCGTAGAGCGTAAACACCTCTTCGTAGATGGCTTGGGGGACCCCTGCCTCACCAAAGGATTTTTGCCGAAGCGCGCTGTAGCGATCTCGTAGAATCAGGCTCTCCAAAACCAGCCGACGGGTTCGACTGCGGGTGCAGGCGTACTTGATGCGCAGACGCCCTCCTAGGGTTGGATCGTCTTTGACGACTTCTTCTGGAATGATCAATAACGTCCCACCGTGCGCTTTATCGCGAATGCGCAGCAGCACTTTTTTGAGATATTGCATATAGACCTGGCCAATAGTTTCGAGGCTCGCTACAGGGTATCGGTAGACCTCAATCGCTTCTTGGCGAATTCCAGCGATGGCTGCGTGCAAAGAAGCAGCGACGGGGCCTTCTGCCAAGATATTGGCGGGTTCAAGGAGTCTGCCCTCCCGCAAATTGAGCACACTGGAAGCGCCACAGGTGACACTCAGACTGCCTGGCTCGATGGCTGAAACGGTGAGGAAAGGGGGCGGCGGATCGCCGTAGTCAACATTGCCTGTGAGGTCTTGAAAGCCTGAATTGAAGTCTTGGTGCGTAGAGCCGCAGTCTACTAAGCCCCACACTTGCAATTCATCCTTGTTATCAAGGGCAATACCGATGGCGACGCGACTTGGATCCGTGGCTGGAGCCAACCGATAGATCTCGCCCACTGAAAACTTTCGGGGTATCGAAAAGCAGGTGGTTGCTCCTGGATTTGTGGCTTCAAGTTGTTCGTAGGTGCTAAAAATCGCCCGAAAACCGACTCGCCGCCCTTCTTCTGTATGAAATGTCGAATGGTAAGTGACTTCCAGCAATTCTTGAAGTACTTGATCGGGGATAAGGTCAAGTAAGTGATCTAAAGGTTCAGGAACGCGCAGGGGCCAAAGCTTACGTAGCTTAGAAACCAGATTCCCCGGATAAATAAACATGTTTTCGAACCGACGTGTGCCTGTTCCTTATTTTGGCAGCACGTCTTGACAAGCGCGGTAGTAGCCTGTGTCGTCGTGGAGATGGCACTCGCTGACAATGGAACGCATCAATGACCAGGAAAACTCAGTTTCGTGCATATAGTCCGCCCAATGCTGTTTGAGGGCAGCGTGAGCCTTGCGGAGGTTGTAGCTCGGGATCGCTGTCGAGACGTGATGGGGAATGTGGACGTTGATGTCGTGGCAAAGAAATTCGACCCAGGCTGGATAGACACAGTGAATGGTCGAAAACAGTTGTGCGGTGACGGGAGTCCAGATGGCCGCCCGATAAAAAGGAATGTCGGGGTGGGTGTGGTGAACTAGGGTAAACGTACTCATCCAGAAGTGATAGACCAGCCAGGGGAGCAGCCAGTACTTCACCACAGCCCAAGGACCACCGATCCAGAGCAAGGCCGGAAATAGAACGGCAACAAAGGCGAGCACAACACCAGCGGAGAGACGAATATCTGGACGATCTTTTTCTTTGAACAAAGAGGGCTTGAAGTGCAAATTGAGTTGATGAAATACAGAAGCGATCCACCAACCGTAGCCACGGGCGAACTGATAGGCGACTTGCGTACCACGGCCTAAACTCTGAAATTTTTCGATGGAGAGGGGCCGCCAGGCGTTGTCCATCTCGATCTGGTTGGTGAATGCGTGGTGCTGGTTGTGCTTGATCCGCCAGCCATGAAAAGGATAGAGCAGGGGCAACAAAAACAGGTGGCCGACGATGTCATTCACCCGACGGCTTTTGGAAAAGCTGCGATGGCCGCAGTCGTGGGCGATCACAAAAAAGCCAGTGAGGGCCGTACCCGTAAAGAGCCAGAGGGCAGGGAGGAGCCACCACCAAGGGTTCAGGGCGAGCGCTGCATAGCCTGCAGCCACAAGCAACACATTGACGACCAGACCCACCCAAGCTTTGGTACTGTCTACCTCAAAGCATTCTTTGGGAATGGTTTTGATCACATCGTTGAGGGTGGCTTTTTGTTCGAGGGAGGCAATACGCTGCTGGTCCAGAATACGACTGGTTTCTTCAACTTTTTGACGCTGGACCATCCAGGAGACTCCTCACTTCTAAGATTCTGTGCCCATAGGCACTGATAAGCAATGTAACAGAGAAGGGAGCCAAAGCGTTACAGCGTACTTTCCCAGTTCCAACTGCCCTCGGTCGTACTAATTTCAGGAAATAGGGGAGTATCGCTGGGTTGGGCGTTATTGTAAACAGCAAAAAGCCCTTTGCGCACGGTTCCGACTAGCAACCCACCCTGCTCTTGAAGAATTTGATCTTCGACAGATTTTGCCCACCGCTTACTGGTGACATAGCGAGGCGGCAAGCGATTGAGCACCCAAGCCTCTACGTCTGTCAAATCTATTTTGGTGTGCACCTGTTCTGAGAGGCGGCTGTACTGCGCTTCTATTTCTTTAATGACAAGGCTTTCCATCACATTGAAGCGGCGCTTACTGCGCTTCATTTTTGGATCCTGCCACATCTGCAACTTCTTGGTTTTGGCTTCCCAGGGATTCATAGAGATCCTGCCTTGCGTATATCCATCTTGCATTCCATCTTGATTGGAAAACTTTTTTTGTCACCCGTACCACTACCGTAGCGAGAAAATCGCAGAGTTTTGTAAAGAGTCCATCAAGAACAAATGTCGGTTTTGAAGGATGAAAGGGTAAATTTAGTTATAGAATTATTGCGCACTTATGATGATTCGCCCAATGTTCGAACTACTGCCCTATCGAAAGTTCCGAGATACGCCTTCGGTCAGCTTTTTCGATATCACTGTAGCTGAGTCCAACGCCCGCGATCTCGTCCACCACGATGGCCCAGCCATCAGCCCACCCGATTCCCCGGAGGGCTACTGGCAGTTCTATCTGCATCCTAACCAGCAGGATAATCTGATGGCGATCCGGGGTGGTCGCACGTTCTATCTGGTCAATCTTTCTTGGAACTACCCCTTCCACATCGTGCGCCTCGACACCAACGGCGAGATTCTGCGCATTCCCGAAGGCACGTTTCACCGCTCCATCTCCGACCGAGAGGGTTCGACGGTGCTCAACCAAGCAGTCCGGCACCCCAATGCCTCCCTCGAACATGAGTTTCGGGTCTACAACAGCGGCAACATCCCAGCGCTCCTGCGGACAACCTCGAAATCAGCCCCTTTACCAAAACTCCACGGCCTGCGTTGGTAGGCCAAAATCTGGTGCAAATATCGATCATTCCTAGCGGCATGGATCCTTCAGATCCATGCCGCTCAAGGTTTTTATCCCCTTAAATTCCTATATTGCGTTATATTGCTGAAACTGATGTGGGGCTGAGGATTTGATTAAGATTCGTTGCACACCCTTCCCTTTACATGCGCTTGGCATCACGATCTCAGCAGATCTACTGTTTAGTCTTTCCAGTCTTAAGAAGGTGAACTGCCCTACAGTGCTTTTTTACCGCCCCTAAAATACATCCCATTTCGTGAAAGGAATCTGTGCAGCGTATGCTCACTCATCTCTCCAACCCTACTAGTGCCCGCGTCGCACCTATGAGCCTGAATGGACGGACACTTCTCAAACTTGTCTACGTCGTTCTAGAACCCCAATACCAAAGTGCTGTGGCTGCTGGTGCAGAGCTGATTAACCGCTCCAACCCAGTGCTTGCGGTCGATGTCAAAGGCTATTTGATCGAGGAACTCAGAGATCCCGAGCGCTACGCCGAATTCCGCAGCGATGTCGCCAATGCGGACATTTTCTTTGCTTCGATGATCTTTATCGAAGATCTGGCCAACAAGATCGTCGATGCGGTGAAACCCCACGTCGCTACGCTCAAAGCTTCCGTCATTTTCCCCTGTATGCCCCAAGTGATGCGCCTCTCCAAGGTTGGATCGTTCTCCATGGGCAGCATGGGTCAATCTAAGAGTGCCCTCTCTTCGTTCATGAAGAAACGCAAAGCCCAAAATAAGGGCGGTAGCTTCCAAGAAGGGATGCTCAAGATGGTGCAGACCCTGCCAAAAATCTTGAAGTACCTGCCCATGGAAAAGGCGCAGGATGCCCGCAACTTCATGCTCAGCTACCAGTACTGGCTGGGTGGTTCGTCGGACAATATGGCGAACTTGCTGCTGATGCTTGCCCATCACTACTTTCCTAATCAACGCAAACTGAGCTTCCAGCCCCCCATCGAGTACCCCGATCTGGGCATCTGGCATCCCCTCGCTCCCAAGATGTTCGAAGATGTCCGCGAGTTTCAATCCTGGTACAACAACCGCTCCGATTTGGCCGAATTGACCCGCGACCCGATGGCACCGACCATTGGCCTGATCCTGCAGCGCACCCACTTGGTGACAGGGGACGATGGTCACTATGTCGCCATGGTGCAGGAACTCGAATCCCGTGGCGCACGGGTGATTCCGATCTTTGCAGCCGGTCTCGACTGCTCCAAGCCCGTCGAAAAGTTCTTCTACAGCCCAATCAATAACCAGGCTCTCGTCGATACTGTGGTCTCTTTGACTGGCTTCTCTTTAGTGGGTGGTCCCGCCAAAAACGATCCAGAAGCGGCGATTGCGGCCATGAAGAAACTGAATCGCCCCTACATGGTTGCCCTGCCCTTGGTCTTCCAGACCACTGAAGAGTGGGAGAGTTCAGATCTCGGCCTGCACCCCGTCCAAGTGGCTCTCCAAGTGGCGCTACCGGAACTCGACGGTGCCATTGAACCGATCATTCTCAGTGGTCGCGACGCAGCCACAGGCAAAGCCATACCGATGGCAGACCGCATCGAACTGGTCGCTGCCCGTGCCCTCAAGTGGGCCAACCTGCGCAAGAAGCCACGCCTCGACAAAAAAGTAGCGATCACTGTATTTTCCTTCCCACCGGACAAGGGCAACGTCGGTACCGCTGCTTACTTGGATGTGTTTGCGTCGATCCACAATGTCCTGCGAGCCCTCAAAGAGAACGGCTACGATGTCGATGGCTTACCCACCGATGGCCATGCCCTGCTCCTTGAAGTCCTCCACGATGTCACCGCCCAGATTCGCAGCTCTGAAATCAATGTCGCTGCCAAGATGACGGTGCAGGAGTACGAAGCCCTCACTCCCTTCAGCGATCACCTCGTTGCCAACTGGGGCGCGGCACCAGGGCCTTTCAATACCGATGGCACCAACTTGGTGGTCTACGGCAAGCACTACGGCAACATCTTTATCGGGGTGCAACCCTCCTTCGGCTACGAAGGCGACCCGATGCGCCTGATGTTCTCCAAGTCCTGCTCGCCCCACCACGGTTTCGCCGCCTACTACACCTACATCGAAAAAATCTGGGGAGCCGACGCAGTCCTCCACTTCGGTACCCACGGTGCCCTGGAATTCATGCCCGGTAAACAGATGGGGATGTCAGGCAACTGCTACCCGGATCGGTTGATCGGCACGATGCCCAACCTCTACTACTACTCCGTCAACAACCCCAGCGAAGCGACGATCGCCAAGCGCCGTTCCTACGCCTCGATCATCAGCTACTTGACGCCCCCCGCTGAAAACGCTGGGTTGTACAAGGGTCTCAAGGAACTTCAAGAACTGGTCGCCTCCTACAAGCAACTGCGGGAATCGGATCGGGGCACGATGGTCTGCGAAACCATCGTCGAAAAAGTCCGCCAGGTCAATCTCGACAACGATGTGCCAATTCCTGAAGTGCTGGGCAGTATCGAAGATCGGGACAACTTCATCGGTCTGGTCTACAAGTTCTTGATGGAAATCGAAGATCGTCTGGTGCCCTGCGACTTGCATGTCGTCGGTACCGCCCCAACTGCCGTCGAAGCGATCGATACCCTCGTTGGTGTGGCCAGCTTTGACCGCCCCGAAATGGACATGGAAGGTCTTGACCGGATGCTCGCCCGCTCGAAGGGCTGGGACATCGAAACCCTCCAAAAAGCGGCTGACACAGGTTCCATTGAATCCCTCGACCATATCCGCACGATCAAAGTAGCAGCAAAGGCGGCAGTTCGCGCCCTCGTCGATGCTCAAACCGATGCCAATGGCCGGGTATCGCGGGTTTCTTTGTTGAACTTCTTCAAGATGGGCACCACCGAACCCTGGGTCGATGCACTCAAAGCCCAAGGCTTTGTGCTTGACCCCAAAGACATCAAGCCAACCTTCACCTACTTAGAAGATGTGTTGGAGCGGATCGTCTCCGACAATGAATTGGGTGCGTTGGTCAAAGCCCTCGAAGGCGACTTCACGATTCCTGGGCCTGGTGGCGACACCGTGCGTAACCCGCTTGTGCTGCCCACAGGCCGGAACATTCACGCCCTCGATCCCCAGTCCATCCCGACCGCCGCAGCGGTCAAGTCCGCCCAGATCGTTGTAGACCGGATGTTGGCGCGCCACAGAGCCGAAAATAATGGTCAATGGCCCGAAACGATCGCCACTGTGCTTTGGGGTACGGACAACATCAAGACCTACGGCGAAGCCCTCGCCCAGATCATGGCGATGATCGGGGTGAAGCCAACACCTGACTCCATCGGTCGGATGAACTGCATCACCGTCATTCCTCTTGAAGAACTGGGCCGTCCTCGCATCGATGTGGTCGTCACCTGCTCCGGCATCTTCCGGGATCTCTTCCCGAACCAGATGGAACTCGTCGATCACGCGGTCAAAACCGTCGCGGATCTCGACGAACCTCTCGACCAAAACTACATCCGCAAGCACGCCCTCGATCAGGCCAAAGAACTGGGCATCACTCCCCGTCAAGCCGCCACCCGCGTTTTCTCCAATGCCTCCGGTTCCTACGCTGCCAACGTCAACTTCGCCATCGAAAACAGTGCCTGGGAAACCGAGGATCAGTTGCACGAAATGTATCTGAGCCGCAAGTCCTTCGCCTTCGGCACCGATGCCAACAACCAACAGCAGCGCGGCATCTACGAAGCGGCTCTCAAAACGGTGGATACTGCCTTCCAAAATCTCGACTCCAATGAGACGAGCATTACGGACGTAGATCACTACTTCGACTATCTCGGTGCTGTCACCGGGGTTGTCGAGAAGATGCGTGGTGGCAAGCGCCCCTCGGTCTACATGGCTGACACCACCTCTGCCCAAGCCAAAATCCGCTCCATTGAAGAGATGGTACGTCTCGACTCCCGCACCAAGCTGCTCAATCCGAAGTGGTACGAAGGGATGCTCAAGCATGGCTTCGAAGGGGTGCGCGAACTTCAATCTCGCCTTGTCCACACCTTCGGTTGGTCGGCAACTGCCCACGCCGTCGATGGTTGGGTCTACGACGAGACCGCCAACACCTTCATGAACGATGAAGAGATGGCGGATCGCCTCAAGCAACTCAACCCCCACGCCTTCCGCAAGATGGTCGGTGTGTTGCTAGAAGCGAATGGGCGCGGCTACTGGGAGACCACCAAAGAACAGATGGAACGTCTCCAGGATCTCTACCAAGATCTTGAAGACGACATCGAAGGTGTCAATCTGCCACCCTTGCAGAAGACACCTCTGCTTTAAGACGAGTTGACTGAGGCCAAAAGCCCCCAAGTGGGGGCTTTTGGCATTTCAGACCCTTGAGCGGCGTTTTCATGGATTGGAACCCAAACCCAAACTTATCCGTCTGCTGAGAATTATCTGCACGGAGCCAAGTATGAAAAACAAACTAAAAACATTATTTGCGAGCCAACAGGAAAATCTCAAATCCTTGCTGATCGCTCTTGTTCTGGCTTTTGGCATACGCAACTTTGCAGCACAAGCATATTACATTCCGAGCGGCTCCATGTTGCCGACCTTGCAGATCGATGACAAAGTCTTCGTAGACAAGATCACGTACAATTTCCGCACGCCTGTCCGTGGAGAAGTGATCGTCTTCCAACCGCCTTTCCCCACCAAGGACGACACACCGTTAATCAAGCGCATTGTTGGCCAGCCTGGGGACACGATCAGTGTTGCCGATGGACACTTGATCCTCAACGGTGTTCCACAGCAAGAAGTTTATATTGCCGAGTCTCCCCACTACTCCATGAAGCCAGTGAAAGTCCCAGCGGGAGATTATTTTGTCATGGGTGACAACCGCAACGACAGTTATGATTCACACTTTTGGGGTTTCTTGCCGCGCAAGAATATTATTGGCCATGCTGTCTTCAAGTATTGGCCCCTCAATCATGCGGGTGGACTTTAGCCTTCCCAAGCAACAGCTTCTTGATCAAATAGGAAAATGAAGTTCATTCTATGCAAAACTATCTAAATGTTGGAGAAGTAGATGCCACAGCTTGAACAGAAGATCCCGACTATTTTGGAAGAACTCTTTTCAAATAGCCCAAATCCTGAAGCATTGCTTTCACAGTTAATGCCGATTTTGTGCCAGGTGATGGATTGCGAACGCTGCTTATTATTCCTACGCGATCCTGTCACCAAGATGGGGGCATGTACCCACAGTTATTCGACACGCCCGGAGTACCCCTATCCCGTGAGCGAATGGGCTTTAGAGTCCCCTACTTTGGTTGAAGACGATCCCCTTTTCGCCGAAGCGTTGCGCAACCCCGAAGCCCTTTATGTTGAAGATGTCGAGAATGCAGATCCAAGCATTCTGAACATCGCCTTTGAAAAGGAGTACTTCGCCCACAGTGCCTTGATTCATGCTCCGATTTACTACGAAGGGGCAATGTACGGAATCTTAGAACCCTGCAACTTTGACAAGCCAAGGATTTGGACAGTCTTTGATCGCACGATCACTGCTTGGGTGCAAACGAAGCTTGCTCCACTGGCAGCTGAATACGCTCGCCTGAAAAGCCTGTAATTTCATTTTTAGCGCCACACCTATTGGCTTCCCATAGATATCTCCATCGCCAAGCCAAACCTCTCCCGATCCGTCTCCAATTCCGCGTCACCACGGGTCGCGCAATTTATAATTTCAAGTACCAAGCCATAAAAGTTGCCAAGGGGGTGTGGGAAGCAGTCTGTCCCCCACGGGGCGGGGGTTTTAGGGGGCGGGGCTTGCCCCTACCCCCTAATGCAGTTCGCTATATTTGTCTCGCTCACTAAAATAGAAATTTTCAGTGCATGTGTATCGAGCAACATCTCAATATGGTATGAGCCAAATTGACGCTCGGAAAATCTCCACAAAAAAGAGCGCTCTCAAATCTGAAAGCGCTCTCTTTTCGTATTGACCTACGCTTACGAGTAGGTAAGCACTGGTGCTGGTGCATCCATATCGGTGAAAACAAGTTCACCAGAGGGATCGACATCGATCAAGTAGTGCCGCTCGCTCATCAGTTTGCCGGCAAGAATCGCATCGGCGACCCGATCTTCGAGGAGGCGTTGGAGAGCACGACGCAAAGGACGCGCGCCGTAGTTCGGGGAGTAACCTTCGGCGATCACCTTGTTTAAGAACGCTTCGCTCGCTTCAAGGCGAATGCCCAGGGCGCGAACCCGTTCGAGGGATTCCGTGAGGAGTAAGCCAGCAATTTGGCTGAGTTCCTCGCGGCTGAGAGACTGAAAGATCACGGTTTCATCGAGGCGATTCAGGAATTCTGGGCGGAAGACCTGTTTGAGGGCCTCACGAACCAATACCCCAGTTTGATCGTTGCCATCTTTGCTGAAACCCAGTCCACCGCCACCTTTGACGATCACCTGAGAGCCAACGTTGGAGGTCATGATCAAGAGGGTGTTCTTGAAGCTGACGACACGGCCTTTGCTGTCGGTGAGGCGGCCATCTTCAAGTACCTGAAGCAGGGTGTTGAAGATGTCTGGGTGGGCTTTTTCGATCTCATCGAAGAGGATGACCGAGTAAGGCTTGCGCCGAACGGCTTCGGTAAGTTGTCCGCCTTCGTCGTAGCCTACATAGCCCGGAGGAGAACCGATCAGCTTCGAAACCGTGTGGCGTTCCATAAACTCGGACATGTCGAGGCGGATCATTGCGTCTTCAGCACCAAACACTGTCGCAGCCAAAGCTTTAGCGAGTTCGGTCTTACCTACACCCGTTGGTCCAGCAAACAAGAAGCTGGCAATCGGGCGATTCGGGTTCTTCATGCCAGTACGGGCACGACGTACAGCACGGGCAACCGCACTGACAGCCGGTCTTTGTCCGATGATCCGCTCGTGGAGCCGCGCTTCGAGGTGCATAAGATTCTCGGTCTCGTTGCCTGTGAGCTTGCCAACCGGGATGTTGGTCCAGTCAGAAAGCACTTTGGCGATCTGCTCGACTCCAAGTACCGTCGAAGTTTCACGACCCCGCGAGATTTGTACCCGCAGCATCGAGCCCGCTTCATCGACGAGGTCAATGGCCTTATCCGGTAAGAAGCGGTCGGCAATGTAGCGATCTGAGAGGTTTGCAGCCGCTTCGAGGGCATCATCCTGGATCTGGATGCGGTGATGTTGCTCGTAGGCAGACTTGATCCCCCTCAGGATATCGAAGGTCTCAGCGACACTCGGTTCACCGACGTTCACCGATTGGAAGCGCCGCTCTAGGGCTGCGTCGCGTTCGATGTATTTTGTGTACTCGTCGCGGGTGGTCGCTCCAATGCACTGCAATTCGCCACGTGCTAGGGCAGGTTTGAGCAAGTTGGCGGCGTCCATGCCACCTTCGTTGGCTCCAGCGCCGATCAGAGTGTGAACCTCATCGATGAACAAAATCACTCGACCTTCGGCTGCACGAACTTCTTTGAGAATCGCAGTGATCCGCTCTTCGAAGTCTCCCCGCATCTGGGTTCCGGCCAGCAATCCAGCCATGTCAAGACTGATCACCTGCTTATCTTGCATGTGCTCGGCAATGTCGCCCTGGGCGATCCGCAACGCCAATCCTTCTGCGATCGCAGTTTTACCGACGCCTGGTGAACCGACGAGAACGGGGTTATTTTTGGTGCGCCGTCCGAGAATCTGAATCACCCGCTCAATTTCGTTGTCTCGCCCGATGACAGGATCGATCTTGCCGTCAGTGGCGAGCTTGGTGAGATCCCGTCCGAAGTGTTCGAGGGCTTTACCACTGAATCCGGCTGAACGCTGTTGTTGCTGACGACTACCACCACCGACTTTCGTGGAGCGATCAAGCTTATCTAAAAGCAGTTCGCGTACGGCATTTCGGTCTACGCCAAGTTCGTCGAGAACCTGGACTGCAATACCGTCAGTATCTTGGATCAAGGTCAACAGAATATGCTCTGGTTGGACGGGCAACTGGTTGCGGTTTCTTGCTTCTTCGGCTGCAGCAGCAAGTACCCGACCTGCGCGCGGTGTATAGGCGATACGCTGGGAAGCGCTGGACGTACCCCGTCCGATAATCTGCGCAACCCGTTCGCGGACAAGGGCTGGCTCGACACCGAGGACGATTGCTGCAGGCATATTCGGATCGCTGAGCAGACTGACGAGGAGTTGCTCTGTGCCGACGGTGCTGTGACCGAGTCTGCGCGCTTCCTGTTGGGCCAAGTTGAGCACTTGAAGTGCTGCTGGACTGAATTGTTCAAACATGGAAACCTCTCGTAACAGGGTCTAGAGCAAACTTTGGCTAAAATCTCTGGCCCATTTTTGAGCAAAAGACTCCTCGATCGCCCGGTGCATAACCTGGGCGGTGTAAACGTGGTAGAAGAGCGGCCCGCAAAATGCAACAGCGAGATACTGAGGATTGTCGGCGCGGATGCGCCCGACTGCCATCTCTCGCTGGAAGTACAGGACTTGCAGTTCGCTCGTTTTCTGGGGGCCTGTGCAGCAAGCGTTGGGCTTGAGTACCCGCAGCAAAAGCGCATGAAGGTTGTGCTCGTAGTAGCGCACGGTGAAAAGCGCGGCTTCTTCGAGCAATTCGCCAACACTACCCTTGCCGATCCGCTTGCTGAGGTTCAGCCAGAATTCCTGGGGATCCAGGTTCTCCGTCATGCAGGCCCTCAACAGTTCCTCCTTGCTAGTGAAGAACTTGTAGATCGATGCCTCAGAAATGCCCGCTTGTTGGGCAATCTGGGAAATCGTGATCGCCTCGACGCCTCGCGTCGAGAGCAAAATCAGAGCCGACTGCACGATCTGTTCCGGCTGGATGCCTGGACGACGACCCATGAGTAAATAAGTGAGTGTTTACTTACTTATTTATAGCCAAGGGTCCGTGTAGTGTCAAGTGCGGTGCACCATGGTCGCCCGTGCCTGGGCAAGGGGTTTGATCACGATCTGGTCAATGTTGACGTGGGCGGGACGGGTGACAGCCCAGACGACGGTATCAGCAATGTCTTCGGCACTCAGAGGTTGCATTCCGGCGTAGACTTTTTTGGCTTTTTCGGTGTCCCCATCGAAGCGCACCAGACTAAACTCGGTTTCCACTAAGCCCGGATCGATCTCGGTGACGCGGATCGGCTTACCAAACCACTCAAGCCGCATGGTGTCGTTGACAGCGCGGACTGCATGTTTAGCAGCGGTGTAACCTGCGCCACCGGGGTAGGTTTCCAGACCAGCGATACTGCCAATATTGACAACATGGCCATTCCCAGAGGCTTCTAGTCGGGGGAAGAGATACTTTGTGACGCGAGCTAGCCCTAAAACATTGGTTTGATACATGGACAACCAATGATCTTCGTCGAGTTCTGTAATCGGTTCTAGGCCGAAGGCACCACCGGCATTGTTGACCAATACATGCACTTGCTCAGGCAATTGGGCGACAAAAGTGGTGACACTAATGGGATCTGTGACATCGAGGGGGTGGGCGGTGCCTGAAATCTCAGCGGCCAGACTTTCGAGGCGATCCAAGCGGCGGGCACCGAGAAAAACTTTGAAGCCTACGGTGGCGAGTTGTCTGGCTGTGGCTGCTCCGATTCCTGAAGATGCTCCAGTCACTACGGCGATCTTCTGCATCTTGATCCTCAAAGTTACGAAGTCTCAGTATGCCACCACCATCGCAGTGGCAAGTAGACCAGGGGTGCCCAAAGACTGCTGATCAAAGCAGAACCGAGAGCGGCCCACTGATGATGAGACCAGACATTGGCAATGGGGAGATTGCCCAAAAACGAGTATTGAACGGCGAGACAAGTTTCGGCAAGCACCGCCATGGCAAAGGTAATCACCGCCATAGAAATAAAATCTTCTTGGATGTAGCGCTGTTTTTCGAGGCGCGCCGTCAAGATGCCAACTAGAGCAAGTCCCAGGGCGTGACTAGGTCGCGTCGCGGTCAAACCGTCCTGTGCCCAACCGAGAGCCAGTCCGGCGATTGCTGCTTGGAGGGGGGAGCGGCGTACACTCCAACAGACGATCCAGATCAACGGCCAGTCAGCACTGGCTCCAGCAATTTCCCAAGCGGGAACGGGCACTAGGAGCGCAACCAAGCTAAGAATTGCGGTTGTAAACGTCCCGAACCAATTAAGGAGTTGACGCCCCAGGGAGAACGGCATCTTGACGAACCTCTGGATAGATCTTGACAACTTCGAGATGACCCAAGGGTGCCCCAAATACGATGTCACCTTGGGGAGCTGCCTTTTTGCGGTCGTAGTGAACGACTTTGCCGATGGGCAGTCCCGCAGGGAAACGCGAGGAAAGCCCTGAGGTTACCAAGAGATCGCCTGGTTTCGCTGGGGTGGCTTCAAAAAATTCGGCGGTTGCCTTCTCCCGGCGGCGACCTTGGAGGATGCCCATGACCCGTGTGCGGATCACCATGACACCAACTTGAGAGGTCGGGTCACTGAGCAACAAAATCCGGCTTGCATGGTCAGAAACTTGTTTCACTTGGCCGACTAAACCACCGACACCCATGACTGCTGCTCCCGAATGCACGCCATCGAGACTGCCACGATCGACAACAATTTCTTGCCACCAATGATCGCCGCTACGACCAATCACCTGCGCAGTAATCAGATTCTTGCCTAAAGTATCGTCTAGCTTGAGCAAAGTCCGCAGTTGGCGGTTTTCCTGCTCAAGGGTGGCAAGTTGCGCTTGGACTTCGGCAGATTGCACTGTCGCAATTTCTTGGGGGGATGGCCCAACGGCAATAAAGGGGGTCGCCAGACCTGCAAAGACTTCTGTAATCAAGGCACCTTGACTCTGGCGCAGCCACCAGCCCATTCCGAGGGCAACAACCCCTGCCAAGGTCAGCAAGCCTGCCCGAAACCACCATCTTCTGAGCTGATCAACCATTTGTATCCGTTGGGCGTTCGAGGCCACTACTGAGGGTGCGCTCGAAACGCTTGTACTCCTCTAAGACTTTACCAATCCCGTGGGCTACACAGCGCAACGGATCTTCAGCAATGTGGGCAGCGATGCCTGTTTCATGGGTGATGAGGGCATCGATTCCAGGGAGCAGTGCACCCCCCCCAGTCAGGACGATCCCGCGATCGGCAATGTCCGCAGCCAATTCCGGTGGTGTACGCTCCAAAATGCGCTTGATCGACTCGACAATCACGCCTAATGGCTCGCTCATACTTTCGCGGACTTCTTCTGCGCGAACCGATAAAACTCGAGGCAAACCCGAAAGCAGATGGCGGCCCCGCACTTCTTGTTTGTTCAGCGTCAGGCGCGTTGGGAACGCCGACCCGATCTGAATTTTCAATTGCTCTGCTGAATGCTCGCCAATAATAAGATTGTGTACTTTTTTCATGTAAGCGCTGATCGCTTCATTTAGCTCGTCTCCGGCTGTGCGCACTGTTTCGGCGACGACGATACCACGCAAAGCAAGAACAGCAATTTCGGTGGTTCCGCCACCAATGTCGATCACCATGCTCCCAGTTGGTTCTGTAACAGGCAGTCCAGCACCAATGGCTGCAGCAATCGGTTCTTCGATCAGGCGTACTTCACGGGCACCAGCACGGCTTGCGGCCTCCATGACTGCTCGACGTTCAATATTCGTGACACCACTCGGAATACTGATCACGATCAAGGGTGAGACCAAATACTTACCACCGTGACCTTGCTGAATAAAGTGCTTCAGCATGAGTTCAGCAATCTCAAAATCGGCAATCACGCCATCGCGCAGGGGACGAATCGCGTGAATCGATTGCGGGGTACGCCCAATCATTTGCCGCGCTGCTTCACCAAAAGCAAGCGGTTGTCGCGTTTGCTGGTCTACTGCCACAACCGAAGGCTCCGCAAGAACCACGCCCCGGCTAGCCACGTAGATAAGCGTGTTCGCCGTGCCGAGGTCGATTCCCATATCGCTGGAGAACCGACTAAATAGACCCACGCTGTAACTCCCTGAAGCTGTTCGTTGGGGATCCTAACATAAGGAAGATTAGCTTCTGTGGACAAGGGTGCTCACTTGGCTTGGCGGAACTCGCGCTCAACAACTTGGCCTGACTTTCCCATCTTTCCGAGGGGCTGGTTATTGAGGGTAATCATGACCCCTCCAGCGTTTCCGGTGCGTACCTTGAGTAACTGTTTGGCCTGCCAACTGTGCTTTGTCCCTTGGCGCAAATCTCCCTCAAAGGCCACTTGGCCATCCGTGGTAATGCGAACCCAAGAAGGTTCTTCGACGTTCATATTCACTTGCAAAGGGGTTCCGGGCGGCAATGTGGTGGCAATCGCAGTGCCATTGTTGCGTAGAACGATAGTCCCTGGTGTTGAAGCTTTTGCAACAGGTACAACTGGCACTGCCGTGGTGACTGCCGGTGTAGAGGGTGTGGAGTTTTTGTTTGTGGCGATGACTGTGTTGTCAGGCTCAGAGGATCCTGTTTGGCGCTGTAGATAAGAAAGTCCGACGACACCAACAATCACCAACGCTCCATAGAATAAATACAACTGGTAGGGGCGAGGGATCAACGCTTCCTTGGAGTCCATCGATTTTGATGCCACGCGGGCTTGCGCAACTGGCGTAGGAGTGGGTGCAGGATCAGGCTGAAGATCTTTGACGAGAGATTGACCATCCAAATCGACGAGATCCCCAAATTTGCGAATAAAAGCACGGACGTACACTGGTTCAGGGAGGTGAGCAACGTTGCCTGATTCGATCGCCACGAGGTAGCGCATCGGAATCCGAGTGGTTTCAGCAACATCCTCTAAGGAGAGACCCTTTGCTTGGCGTCCCTTCGAAAGTAAATCTCCAATGGCCTGGAGGGTACTGGGTAAATTATCAGCGGTCATAACTAGCTGTTCCCCGTCGCTCGCAATTGGCCTACTTCAGTATCTCGCAAAAGTCGATAACTCCCGGCTGAAAGTTTCCCTAATTCTACAGAACCGATGGCCACCCGATGCAGTTGCTCGACTGGATAGCCGAGCAGTTGGGAAACTTTGCGAATTTGGCGGTTACGACCTTCCACAAGCGTAATCCTCAGCAGTGTGCGCTTCATTTGTCGATCAAGAATATCTACCCTAGCTGGCAGGGTCATTTTTCCTTCGAGAATCAGACCTGCCCGCCACCGATCTATGGCATCTTCGCAAATCGAACCGCTCACCCACACTTCGTAGGTTTTGGGTTGATGGTGGCGTGGGTGGGTGAGTTGGAAGGTCAGTTCGCCATCGTTCGTAATCAATAGAGCGCCTGAACTGTCGCTATCGAGGCGACCAACGGGGTGCAGGGCTTGGCCGTTACGCCATTGCTCAGGAAGTAAATCCAAAACCGTTGTGCGACCAAAAGGGTCAGAGCAGGTACTGAGAACATTGAGGGGCTTATGTAAGAGAATGTAACGCAAAGTCGGAGAATTGTGTAAAGGTTCTCCCCTGACTTCGATCGTATCTTGCTCAGGATCGACGCGGGTACCGAGTTCTTGGACAACTTGGCCGTTCACCCGCACTTGGCCTGTGCTAATCAGTGCCTCAGAGTGACGGCGCGAAGCAATGCCGCGTTCAGCTAGGAGTTTTTGAAGACGGATAGGTGGTGCCATTCCCGCCACTGTTGAAAAAACCGACTTGATAACTATTTGCTTCTTCGGGAGGAGTGTGGACGAGGACACATTCGAATTCGCGGGCGAGGTTGTGTACTTCTCGCAGATCTTCTTCGGACCAGATCGTCCAGCTTCCGCGCAACTCTTCTCCAACGCGTACTTCAACGCGGTTCCCAATGATGTACATGATCCGCTGACGTTGGGTTGCACCACGCGCCTTAGCTTCGATGACTGCCATGGGGTCGATCCCTAGGAGGCGCATGGCGACCATCAAACGTGGAAGGGCTTCAGAAACTTTTTGGCGTGCCTTATCTGGATTGCTGCGCAGCCAAGCGATTTGAGACTCCGTTACCTCTTGGTGGAGGTACTTGAGTGCCTCAAGGGGAGATTTTGTTTGGTAGTGCTGGCTACCACAAATTTCATCCAGCGCTTCCTGAAAATCCATAAACCCCAAACGCAATTCCTGAAAAGCAGATCAGCAGAGAATAGACCAATAGTCAACAATATAACTGCTTCCTCGCGAATATGACCAATTTCTCATCGCTCAAAAAAATATTTCCAAACGTTAAGCAATTTGTGAGCCAGAACTTTGGAGGAAGAATACACTTAAGAGCATAATATGCAGCCGAGAGTTTCCGATGATTAGAGTTTGGATGGTGACTATCACTTTGCTTTGGAGCTTGCTGTGGGTAGCAAGCGCGAATGCGGAAGTAACTTTGCCTCAACCACCTGTTCCTGTCGTCGATCTCGGTGAACAACTTTCTGCCAAGCAAAAAGCACTGCTGACGGGCGAGATCGCCAACTTGCAAAAAGATTCAGGCTTTAAAGTTAGGGTGCTTACCCAAAAAGCAGAATCCCCCGGGCGTGCTGTTCGGCCATACTGGGGACTGGATGAGAAATCGATCTTAGTGGTTGTCAACGTTTACGAAAATAATCCCCTCGACTTCAATATCGGCTCGGATGTCCGTCCAAAGCTTCCCCGCGTTTTTTGGCAGGAGTTACAAGGACGCTACGGGAACCAGTTTTATATTCAGGAGCATGGACGTGCCCAATCCCTGATCGAGACTGTCAAAGCGATCGATATTTCGATCCGCCAAGGGGGCAGAGCTTCCGTTCCTGGTATCCCAGCGGAGCATTGGGCGTTTACGTTCGTTCTTTCGATCTGCGGTGGCTTGGTGGCTGGATTCGCCAGTCATGGACGGGGAGAAAATGAGGGCTTTAGTTGGCAAGGTTTGTTGATCTCTTCTCCCCTCTGGTTCATCTTGTTCGTCGCATTTGGTCTTGGACCGGTACTGACCCGCACCAACGATTTTGTCTTAATCCTTGAAAATATCGGGGGATTTTTGGCTGGGGGATTATTTGCCTACTTAATTCCTTCTCCGAAGCGCGACACCCCTGGCACGAACCCTTCTTAAATTGTTAGCTTGTTGAGTACCCGCTCTTTGAGAAAGTGCCTATGTGCATCTGTATTAACTGCGCTCGGGTAGACCGCTGCTTAACCTACAACCAAGTAGAAACTGTCCACGAACAGCCTCACCTCACTTCAAATCCAGACTTCGATCCTGTCCATCCGGTGATCAATGTCAACCTTTACGATTACGGCAAGGGCATGGAGTGGGATGTGGTAGGCTGCGATAGTTTTGTCTCTGAGCCTGGACGCTGGAGTCGTCTGCGGCCTGGAGAATTACTCCCTAACTAGGATACGCTTCTGTTTGCTTCACCTGGCCCTGTGCTGCTCACCGTTGGCCCGCTGTCGATCCGCTGGTACAGCATTTTGATCTTGACGGGCATCATTTTGGCGACAGCACTCTGTCGGCGCTTAGCTCGCGAGCGCGATCTCGACCCAGAAATATTCTCAGATCTTGTCGTCTGGCTTGTCGTTGGTGCCATCCCGATGGCAAGGGCGTACTACGTATTTTTTGAATGGCCACGCTTTTCCCAAGAACCCCTCTGGAAGATTTTTGCGATTTGGGAGGGTGGGATCGCCATTCATGGTGCGATTATTGGTGGTTTGATGGCTGGGTATTTATTTGCGCGCCGCCGCAAGTTGTCCTTTTTGACCTTAGTGGATGTTGTTGCCCCTGGACTGATTCTGGGGCAAGCGATTGGGCGGTGGGGCAATTTCTTTAACTCCGAGGCTTTTGGTGGCCCCACAGATTTGCCTTGGAAACTGTTTATTCCGCTCGCCAATCGGCCATCAGGCATGGAGAGCGTCGCCTTTTATCACCCCACTTTTTTGTACGAATCGTTTTGGAACCTGGGTGTATTCGGCCTGTTACTGTTTGTCTTTTTTCGCTTTCGACAGCTCAAACCAGGCAGCCTATTTTGCCTCTATGCACTTACTTACAGCTTAGGCCGGATCTGGATCGAAGGTTTGCGGATGGATTCGCTGATGTTCGGCCCGCTACGGGTTGCCCAATTGATAAGTTTCTCTGGCATCCTACTCGGTCTGATTGGATGGGCTTGGCTCAATCGTAGACGGCCCGAAAAATTACTTTCTTGACCTAGGCGTGGGCATAGGAAATCATACCAATCGCATCTTCAGGTTTGTACTGGGGAACTTGTACCCAGAAGCAAGAGCCGCGATGTTGTTTCGAATGCATTCCGATACTACCACCCATCCCATGGATAAATTCTTGACAGAGGACGAGGCCTAGTCCTGTGCCTTTGAATCGGTCATCGCTGGTTTGATCTTCGCCTGCAAGTTGGGCATAGCGACGAAAGAGTAAAGACTGTTTATCTTCAGCAATTCCTGGTCCCTCATCGATAATCCCAATCAAGATGTCGGAGGGGCTAAGGTGGGTTTGCACCAAAATTCGGCTGTCTTCGGGACTATATTTGCAGGCATTGGAGAGCAAGTTCAATAGCACTTGTTGCAGTTTCTCGCGGTCAGCGAGGACAAAAGCACTGGCATGATTGACACCGATATATTGGCGCTTGAGGCGGGCGAGGGGCGTGATCTGCTCGATCACTTTGTCGATAAACTCGCGAATATCGATGGGCTGAAGGTTGAACTCCATGCGCCCTTCTTCAAGTTTGCGCAGATCGAGAAGGGTTGAAATCAGCTCTGACAACTGAATCGCTTGTTGTTCAGCAGTATCGAGCAATTCTAAGTTTTCGGCTAAGTTGGCAGGATCGTTTATATCCATGCGCAACATTTCGAGCGAAATGCGCAGAACTGCCAAGGGTGTTTTGATTTCATGGCTTGCGAAGGCCAACATGTCCGACTTGAAGCGATTGAGTTTGGAGAGTACCGTATTTTGGGCAACGAGTTTGCTGTGCATGGACTGCACCCGTAGCCCCGTTCGAACCCGCGCCCGCAACTCGTCAGTCCTGATCGGTTTTGAGAGAATATCGTCAGCCCCTGCGTCCAGGCCGAGTATACGATCTTCACTGCCTGTACGAGCAGTCACCAAGATAAAGTAAGTCCAAAGATTTTGGGCATCTGCTTTGAGTTTACGGCAGAACTCAACACCTTCGAGGTGGGGCATCGTCCAATCGGAGAGCACGACATCTGGATTCTCTTTGAGAGCAATTTCTAAAGCTTGAACCCCGTCGCATGCCTCAAAAATCGTGTAACCATCGCAACGCAGGCTATCTGCGATGAGCGCCCGCACAGCGCGATCATCATCTGCAATCAAGATCTTGGCCATTCATACCTTACACTGTGCATCCATACCAAAGTTACCCAAACCCTCAACAATTTCCCTCCGCAAAGATGGGGCTGTACACATTTTGATAAAAAAAGACCCTGTCGATTCAAGACAGGGTCGCTCTAGGAGAGGAAAATTTGGTCAAAATTTGAGGGCAATACTGATAGTTTTCATGTCGTTAAACTCCAGTCATAAAAAGCAGTACAGAGTTGAGATACCATCACCTTAGAATTTTTCTTGGCGGCGGCGCAGGCGAGCAGCAGGACGATCCAGAACCGTTAAGGCTAGTAGTGCAAGTCCAATCAAAATGAGTTCCATCTCTTTCTCCGTTTGCTTAGGTCTTTCTAGGCATTGTGCGCTGCATAATTAAGCCTGGCAGTGGGGCAAGCGGTAGGGATGGTTGCGCGAAAACGCAGTGTGGCACTGTGCGGTGCTTCCAAGCAGACTGCTACAGCGCATTCAATATCTGTGTTGATCGAGGCAAGTCGATGCGCACAAAGCGAGGAATGGTTCTGGTTCTGGTTCTGCTGCTTGGGTTGATGCTGATGGTCATGGCTCTCACCCTTTTAGGGATCAGTACAATGCATTCGGGTGCAACACTCAGCCGGAGGGACAATGCAACCGCTCAACAACAGGCTGACAGCACAAGTCTTCTTATCCAAAGTAAATTGCTGGAGGACTTTCAGCAATCTGGATTGACTCGCAGCGAGTGGATGCGCCGTTTGCAACTTCCTCCGCAAGATCCGCTTTCGCGCTATCAGGCAAATGCCAATCGACCGGAACTCCAGCCTTTTTTACAAATTTCATCAAAAAATCTCTGGAATACCCCTGGCTTAATCGCGATTGCCAGTGTTGCGCCTGTTGAAACAGCTGCCCGAATTTTTGCAGACAAAAATCTCGAAGTGCAAGCTACCGCCTATTTAAGAGGATCAAGTCAGACGGTTGTTCGGACATTACAAGGCTCAGATCAAGAAATTCTGAGCTTTGCGCTCGCTGCGGCTGCGCCCCACTGCCAGTTTTGCCATCTCCACGTTCAAGGAGATGTGGCGGTGCTGAGTAACGTCTGGCCACAACAACCTCTAGATTCCGCTCTCGATTCCGCGATCAAGGGCAATCTCTATAGCTACCAACCTTTGGGGGAAGCCGTTAAAAAGATTGATCGCAGCCCAGACAGCAAGATTTTTGCTCCTTACTACGGCCCCAAATTTGCCCTTTGGCGGGGAAGTGATGTCAATGGCGACGGATTGTTGAATGATTTTCCACCCATCGATCCGACTGCTTTTGGAACGAATACTGGAAGTGTCGAAGGCAATGTCCAAGTCGTTCCGTTGGGTGCACATTTTGAAGGAAGTGCTCTTGGCCGTCTCCAAGGCCCAGCCCAAGGCCATGTCGTGCTCGTTGGCGAGGCACCGAGTCCAACAAATCAGTACTGCCGAAAAGCCCAGCAACCCCTAAAAATCGATGGCGATCTGTTTATCCTTGGTGACTTGGTGATTGAAGGCTGTATTGCGGGACAGGGTCGTCTTTATAGTGCTCGCAATATTTATATTGCCGGAGATCTTGTCTACACCCACGATCTTCAGAATGCTCAAGACAGTTTGGGTCTTCTCGCCAACGGCAGCATTATCTTGGGCGATTACACCGAAAAAAATGCGGGTGCAATGCCGAAGCTTTATCGCGATCAACTCGGTGCCCACTATCTGCGTGCCCGATTTGGATTGCCCCCCGGAAAACAAGTGGCTCTAGAGACAACTGCACCACTGTTTACGGAATTGATTCAAGATCTTCAAGGCAACTATCGCAGACTGAGTGGCAGTCTTGTGGACAAAAACAATCTGCAATTTCAAGAAGGTTACGATGCCCTGATCCGTCCTGCAGCCGAGTGGTTGAGCGATCAGCAGTATGTGAACTTACTTGGGGAAGCTGTGCCAGGTGGTAAGGACTCAGTGAGTACCTGGCGGATCGATCCCCAAACCTATATGCTTGCCGGTGATACCCTCTGGAATCTTGCCCACAGCCAAGATCCAAAGCAAAGACAAATCCTCCAGAACTTCTTTGTTCAAAATTTACAGTTTGGCTCTTACTCCACGGCTAATCAGGACGCTGTTAGTCGTGCTCAAGGCATTTTGGATCAGTTGAAAATCGGTGTCAGCGGCTGGAGTGAAAAGGGTTTTACCTACTTAGACAACGATCTTCGTCTCACAATCTTTAATCGCATCCCGAAGGGAAAAGACTTTGACTACGATGTACCTAGACCTGTGCAAATTCAGCGCATCGACGGATTTTTGTACAGTGCCCACCGGATTGGTGGCGTTGTGAATGGGACAAACTTGGCAATCAATGGAGCGGTGAGTGCACCCGATGTGGCGATCACTGCCCCCGGTATCGGCGAGTTGCAGGCTGCTTGGACAGAGAATCAGGCACTTAAAAAGCGCCTCATCGTCAAAGGACAGCAGATCAATCCTCTCCAAAACACAAGTTATAACTATGGAGCGATTCTCTACGATGAGCGACTGCGCAACCTTCCACTGCGCTACCTCTCTCGCCTCAATGCCGCTGAGCAGATGCAATTCAAACTCACCGCCTCCCCTGCAAAGGTTTGTCGCAATGCCCAGTGCAACTAAGCGAACCCGCCATGGCATTACCCTCGTCGAAGTGTTAGTGGCGATGGTGATCTTGGCTCTATTTATGGTTACCCTGGCACCGATGCTTTCGGCCTCGGTGCTCCTGCGCCGCCAGCAAGAACTGATCGCCGAATCGACGGATCTAGCCCAGTTGGAAGTGGAAGAGGTGCGCCGCTCGTGGGCGATCCTTGATGCTCAGGGGGGCACTACGGCCAGCCAGAACCTCGGTGGCCTCACACCTTTGTACATGCGCGAACGGGCGATCCCCCTCCCCCAGCCCTGCAAGCTCAGTGCGACTGAAGATCCTAACTGTCAACAAGATCCACCAGTTCCACCACCGTTGCCGAGCCTACCCGCTTCCAGTACCTACCCTTACGATTCCGCCGGATATGAGGTAACCAGTCCTGATCCTTCTGGCAGTGGCATCGATGATCTGTATCTCTACGATCCGAATCTGGAACCTCCGTCTTCTGAGAAAATTGCCCACTTCACGATGCGCGGTGTGCGAGGATCCCAGACCTACTACACGCAAGTGTTTTGGGGATACGCACCGGGATCGACAACGCCTGCCCAGGCAAGTACCAATCCCCGCTGGTACGAAAAAGAAGTGGTGCGGGTGGTGGTGCGCATCTATCTAGCTGGGCCGAAAGGGACACTCCCAGTTGATACGGAGGGCAACCCGACGCGCTTAACCCGTGCTTCGCGGGTCTTAATCAATGGCCAAATCCGAGATCTCTCCGACAACAGTGCGAAATCGAACGATCCAACTGCACCAACCGTCTTTAGTCCTCTGGCTCCCTTAGTTGTCCTCACTGCGGATATTCCAAGGAGGTACCAGTGAGAAATCCAAAGGGATTTACCCTCCTTGAGTTGCTGGTGGTGGTTGTGATTGTCGGCATTATGAGTGGTACAGCGATTGTCTCTAGCCTCGGTCTGTTGCAGTCGCGGCGTTTCGACAGCGCTGTGGAATCCTTTGCCAGTGCCGCCCGTCAAGCAAGGCAGTTCGCCCAAAATCGCGGTGAAACCTACACCTTTGAATTTACCTTGCACGATCCAAATAGCAATAAAAGTGCTGAGGATCCGCCCGATCACTACCTTCTCTATCGAGGCAGTCTGCGACCCAAAAATCCGGATTGGCAACCCCTTCCGGAGCATATCTGGATTTACCGTACCAGCCTCAATGGCCCGCCTTTCCAGTGGACTTTTGATGAACGCGGTACGATTGCCCCGAACCAAATGGGCACAATTGTGCTTCAAGACAACACAAATTTGGATCCTGGCCTCGAAACAGCTGGATCCCTAGCCGAGTATCTGCGTGGAAAAAAGACCAACCCCAATGGCCGCAGTCGCGGAATCATCATGAATACATACTTGGGAAAAATGTCTGTCGTGACCATAGGAACACTGTGATGTTGCGCAAGCGAAATGGGGTCACCCTGATTGAACTATTAGTAACAATTACGATCAGCACGATCCTCATGGCTGCGCTCACCTACACGTTTGTCAACTTTGGTCGCAGTGCCTTGATCGAGGCTTCGGTGAGCGATGTCCAGGCTGATGTCCACAGTGCCCTTGCTTTTATGACCGATGAACTGCGTCGCGCCCGCTACATCTACAACACAGACGAAACCAGTAAGCGTACAGACCGTCTCTACCTCAATCCTCTCAATCCCGTCACTGAAACGGATCCAGAACAATTAAGTCAAGTGATTTTTGATAAAAGTGAACTGATCCAGGCCAATTCCCCTGGTTTTCGGATCTTGCTAGCCTTTTGGGTGCCTAGCGTCTCTGGTACTTCCCGATTGCCCAAAGATCAGCGCCCTCCTGTAGAGAAAGGCACACCGCTCGCTTTTAGTGTGAGCAAAGGGGAGCTGGTTGCTTGGGGAACCCCTGCATCGATTCCGGCCTACAACTTGGTCGTCTACTATGTCACCGACCCACCCCCAAAATCGGCATGGATTGGGCCGCGTCTGCTAGAGCGATGGGAATCGGAGCCAACTCCAATTCGCTTTGAAGAATTTGTCGAAGCGGAGACTTCCGATCAATTTTTAGCACCGGATTCCGTGGACATCACAAATGCCCCACCGATCGACAGTATTTACCTAAGAAAACTCCCGCCAAGCGATGCGAGTAGTTTCGCGCTTGCTGATTTTATGTCTAAGGATGAAGGGAGCGCTGTCAGCTATCTCAGTCCTCAGACCGTTGCCATCTCTTTGAAAGGTAGCCTTGAAGGCAGTCAAGCCGAGCGCTATCTTCAAGGCTCCTCGACAGCTGAAACCTACCTCAAATCGAATGTTGGAGATGCTTTGAGCGCTTCAACCACTGTGGTTGCCCGCAATGTTTGTGTCACGAACACGATCTGTGTAAAAGATCCGTGATTGAGAGAAAGTTGCGCAAAAATATTGTAAAAGCCAAATTATTTTCTCTTAGGGAGCGTTGAAAGTCTTAGGGTGTCTTTTTGAGCTGGCTGAAAATTAGCACTGACATAATACTGACAGCAATAACGAGACCGGCGAAAAGGCTAATAAAAATTGGCCAAGAGATCATTTGCCCAGGTGCGTCATCATACATAAAGAGAATTCCAGCATCATGCATCTGGCAATCAGTATGGCATACCCCTTATAACGATATGGTGAGGAAAACGCATCATTACCTCGACACCTGGCAATGTTTCTTGTGTCGAAAACTTGCAGAATTCCCTATCCGTCGATAGGTAGGGTAGTTCATGATAAAGGGAGCAAAGTTTCCCAGGCACACCGATGGTACTTCTGAGCACTTCTGTCTCTCTCTCCCAAACCAGACTCTCCCACCTGCGCATGCACCTTGAAAGCGCAAACCTCGATGTCTATTGGGTGCCGTCAGCGGACGAACATCTCAACGAATATCTGCCCGCTGCAAAGTGCCGTCGAGAATGGCTGAGTGGATTTACTGGTTCGGTAGGGGATCTGCTGGTTGGCCGCGAACAGTGCTGGCTATTCGTCGATTCTCGTTACTATGAGCAATCTGAGAAAGAAGTAAATACTCAATTCATCACTGTTTGCAAATTGGGACTGCCTGACGAGGCGAACTTGCAGGAGACTTTGGAATCTTTAGCAAAATCTGGAAAGTTGAGGATTGGCTTCGATCCTTGGATAACAGCATTAGCAGGCTTCCGTAGCCTCGAAAAGCGACTGGAGCGCTATGGAGTCGATTGGGTGGCAACTGCTGAAAATCTTGTCGATCAGGTCTGGAAACAGTCGGGAATTCCCGATTTTCCCCAATCGAAGGTCTTTACGATCTCGGATCGGATTTCAGGCGAAAGTATGGCCTCAAAACTAACAAGAGTGCGAGAAGTTTTGAAGCGCCATGGAGCAAATCTACTTCCAATCACAAAGTTAGATCAAATCGCTTGGTTGTTTAACCTGCGTGGACAAGACATTCCCTACAACCCTGTATTTATTGGCTACGCTTTGATCGATCTCGAAAAAGCTTATCTATTTACCGATTGCGCTCGAATCGATGCATCACTCCAAAGCTCTTTGGGTGAATTTGTTGAATTTCTTCCCTACGAAAGCTTTTCAGAGACTTTACAAAATCATCTATCCGGAAACACCACAGCTTTGATCGACGCGAATCAAATTACAGTTGGAGCCTATGAGCTTTTGGATCAAGATCATGTCACCGTGATCGAGCTTCCAAGTCCTGTGGACGCAATGAAAGGGGAAAAAAATCCAACTGAGCTTGAGCAGATGCGCCTTGCGAACTTGAAAGCAAGTTTGGCCAAGACCCTGGCAATCAAGACGATCGACGAAATATTAACTATAGGAAAAAGGCTCAGTGAAAAAGATATTGCCCACTGTGTAGAGCAGGAATATGCCCAATCAGAAGGATTTGTCGGATTAAGCTTTAATACGATTGCTGCGCTTGGTGAAAATGCTTCCATTGTGCATTATGGTACACCCAGCGCTTCGCGCTTGGCCCAACCCAGTGAGCTGATTCTGCTCGATTCAGGTGCGCAGTTTTGGGGAGGAACCACCGACGATACCCGCACAATCAGCACAGGTCAGCCCACTCCCCGCCAAATTTTTTGTTACACCCAGGTGCTCAGAGCGCATATCAACTGTGCCATGCAACGCTTCCCAAAAGGAACGCTCGGGAGTCAACTCGATGGCATCACCCGCTCCTGTCTTTGGCTGGCTGGATTGAACTATGGCCATGGCACGGGGCATGGGGTTGGCGCTTTCTTGAATGTCCACGAAGGCCCTCACGGTTTAAATGCCCGTGCCCTTCACCCACTTGAACCAGGGATGATTACGAGCATTGAACCAGGCTTTTATGAATCGGAGTGGGGCGGAATTCGCCTTGAAAATCTTTATATTGTCATCGAAGTCGAACCGAACTGGTACGGATTTGAACCGCTTACCTACATTCCTTTTGATCGACAACTGATCGACCTCGCCTATTTCGATATGCATCAACTGCATTGGCTCAAAAACTACCACACTGCAGTGGTCGAAAAACTTTCCCCTCTGCTCGACGCTACCCAGATGGATTGGCTCCGCCAGTCAGTCCATATCGGGGAGGAGTTGCAAAACCCCTAATCCGAAATCTTTTTCGCGGAGTACGGGGGCAATAAATGCAGCAACGAAATCGTTGATCCCTGGTTGTCCTTTGGTCATCCCTGTAACGCCTTTGGCAATCAGCAAAGCGCAGAATCCCTTGCTTTTTTTGCTATTTTGTTCCCAGCGTCGACGGCAACGGATTTGGACAGGTTCGTCTTGAGGAAAATCGTTCAGTAAGTAAAGATTGTCATTGCCGAGTCGGGCGATCAACAAATCGTAATGTTCGTCAAAGAAAGGTACTTCTCCTGGATTGATCCCAATACCTGCTAAACCGTTGGCTGCTTTGATCTTCTCGATTAAAGTTTTCGCTTTAGGCCGACTAGTTTGAATAAAGATCGCAGGTACCTCCTCACTAAATCGCTCACAGCTTCCTTGCAATAGGCTGAGGTTGCTCAGGTGATCTAAGACTTTCCAAGGAACTGATCCGAAGATCACCCAAGAGCCGTCGGGGATCAAGTCGTTGTGCAGTCTCGGCTCACCGTCCAATGATTCGGGATCAGCTGCGGGGATCGCGAAAAGTTCCGCTGAGAATTCTGGCAGTGTTGAAACCGTGATATCAAGGGATCCCTCTTCTCCTGGAATAGGAACTGAGTACTCGCCACTGAGAGCAGGAAAGCGATCAGGACTGAGTTTGCGACCATGATCGCTCCAGAAATTCTGAAGGGCGTTCAACGCGACCATCAGTGCCTGTGCTTCTTCTTCATCGAGGCTGGCTCTTAGTCCTTCAAGGGGGTGCAAGCTACCAAAGATCGGTTCGATTTCGCTTATTGGGAAGCTGGCCAAGTCTCCAACCGGCTCTTCACCGTCGCTGTGGGAGTAATTTAAGAATAGGCAGTCCTGTTGTAAGTAGGCTTCTTCAAGCTGTTCTTGACGGGACTGAGAAGCAATTGCCGTTCGAAAGCGGCGCAGAGAATTTTCAGAGCGATAAAGAATCACGCCATACTCTACAGCTAGTAGCCCCATCAAAGAGACGTAGAACTTTTCGATTCCCCAACGGTTCAGTTCAACTGCCAAGATCTGGTGATCTGCCAGATTGCGCCAGGGCGCTGTGCGCCAGACGTCGAGGGCAGTTTCTGTCAACGCTTCTTCGTATTGAGCAGGTAGATGGGGCGTTTCTGGTTCTAAAAAGCCTTGAAGACTGGCAAAGGCATCTTCAATTAAGGGCAACTCTTGGGCGTATTCGACGGTGATCTCAAGATCTTGGAGGGCACCACGCAAATAGAACTGCGTCTCTCGATCCCGAACAACGATGCGTTGGGGACGCATGGGCCGTCCTGGGCGGCTTGGCTGTTCCATCGCCCGCAAAAGAACCCTCACCATCGCTTCCGCACTCGATCCTTGCGGGACGACCTCGACGGCGAGCACAATTTGCTGTTGGGTATCAACCCAAAGAATGCACTCAGCACCCGGTGGTGAAGGCATGGGACGGCGATCCCCTTCCCAGATAGCAGGGAGTTGAGGAAGTTTTTGGAGGCGGCGAAGGGTCGAACGGTTAAATGCAGTCATCAGAATAAAAGTTCTACTTGGAGTTGTAGCATGAACTACCCCACCATGTAGCTGAGTTGGGGATGCAAGAGTTTGGTTATGATCATCCTATCGATTTGTGTGTTCTGATGTCGAATTGGATGATTCTTGGCACCGACACAGGAGCAGGGAAGACCATTGTTACAGCTGCCCTTGCAGCTTACTGGCTGAAGTATTCTCAAGGATCCGTTGCTATTTATAAACCTGTGCAGTGCGGGATTGGCGACCAAGAGGACTACCGCACTATCTTCGCAGAAACCTTGCGTGTTGTCGTGGATCAACAGTTTGAAGCCGGAATTGCTCCACCACTCGCAGCTGCGCAAGTTGGGAAAGCAGTAGATTTAGCTTCGCTTTGGCAGACTTATCAACAACTCAGTGCAGAGCAAGATCTGGTGCTCGTCGAAGGTGTCGGTGGTTTGGGCTGCCCGTTGACTTGGGACTACACGATTGGGGATCTTGCCCACGATTGGCGCGTGCCCGCCCTCCTGGTTGCTCCGATTCGCCTTGGAGCCATTGGCCAACTTGTGGCCTCCGTAGGCTATGCCCGCAAACTTGGACTCAAGCTCAGTGGCATTATTCTTTCTGAAGTCACCCGCGATCCTGGCAAAGATCTTGCGGATCGTAATTTAATCGAGAACCTCTGCCAATTGCCAGTCATGGGTGTGATCCCTTATTTAGAAGATGCACAGGATCTCGAAGCACTCGCCTGCGCCGCTGCTGGGCTTTGGCTTGAGGCAATTGGGTGGGGGACTAAGCGATAATCATTCCACCGTCGATCAGCATGACCTGACCAGTAATGTAGGCCGCAGCTGGATCTGTGCCTAGAAAACGCACCAAACCAGCCACTTCTTCTGGTTGACCAACTCTCCCCAAGGGAATTTGGGTAAGAATGCCTGAGAGATCGAGGCCATCGGTCATATCTGTAGCGATAAAGCCAGGGGCGACGGCGTTGACGGTGATCCCCCGGGTCGCAAGTTCACGGGCAGCACTGCGCGTCAGTCCAAGCACCCCAGATTTGGCCGCACTATAGTTTGCTTGCCCTGCATTCCCAGCCACCCCAGAAGTCGAGGCAATATTAATGATCCGCCCACAGCGCTGCTTGAGCATAATTTTGGCTGCTGCTTTGAGGCAGAGAAAAACCCCCGTTAAGTTAAGGTCGATCACTGCCTTCCAGTCTTCTAATTTCATGCGCAACAGCAAACCGTCGCGAGTGATCCCAGCGTTATTGACCAAAATATCTAGCCGCCCATACTTTTCGATGATGCTGGCGAACAGGGCATCCACTTGTTCGGGGACACTGACATCTGCCTGGACAGCCATCGCTTGACCGCCTGCTGATTCGATCGCAGTGACAACTTCTAGGGCGGCTGCGGGGGAGCGGCTGTAGTTGACGACCACTGTTGTCCCTGTGGCAGCCAGTGCCAGGGCACAGGAGCGCCCAATACCCCGCGAAGCGCCAGTGACCAAAGCAATTGACATATTGACTCCCAAAATCTTGCGCCCTCGATTCTCCCATAGAATTCTCCAGCGTTTGCTACGATAAACGTTGTTTGTCAACCGACTTTAGAGATAGTGACCGTGAGCGACGATATCCTGCAGCAGAATGATCCGTTAATTGCCAGTTGGATCGACCGGGAACTAGGCCGCCAACGCTCCCACCTCGAACTGATCGCGAGCGAAAACTTTACTTCAGCAGCGGTCATGGCGGCGCAAGGTTCGGTGTTGACAAATAAATATGCCGAAGGACTACCCAGCAAGCGCTACTACGGTGGCTGTGAATTTGTCGATGCCGTAGAACAAATTGCCATCGACCGTGCCCGCAGCCTGTTTGGAGCCGCCCACGCCAATGTCCAACCCCACTCCGGTGCTCAGGCCAATGCGGCTGTCTATTTGGCTTTGATTAAGCCAGGGGACACGATTATGGGTATGGATCTTTCCCATGGTGGGCATCTAACGCACGGTTCTCCGGTAAACTTCTCAGGGCTTTATTTCAACGTTGTCCACTACGGCGTGCATCCTGTCACCAATACCATCGACTTCGACCAAGTGCGCGAACTTGCCCTCGCCCACAGGCCCAAGATGATCATCTGTGGCTACTCTGCCTATCCACGCATTATTGACTTTCAGCGCTTTCGCGAGATTGCCGACGAAGTCGGTGCCTACTTATTGGCGGATATTGCCCACATCGCTGGCCTCGTGGTTGCTGGGGTGCATCCAAATCCTCTGCCGATCTGCGATGTTGTGACTACCACCACCCACAAGACCCTGCGTGGCCCTCGTGGTGGCCTGATCTTGACGAGAGACAGTGAGCTAGGCAAAAAGTTTGACAAGGCTGTTTTCCCTGGTACCCAAGGTGGTCCCCTCGAA
>JACMLN010000185.1 GCA_014379585.1 Gloeobacterales cyanobacterium ES-bin-313
GGGAAGAGGACTGCGCAACCCAGCAACACCAAGTATCAAGCCACTAAAGTTGCCAAGGGGGTGTGGGGGACAGGCTTCTGTCCCCCACGGGGTGGGAGTCCAGAGGGAGGGGCTTGCCCCATCCCTTTGGTGCCGTTCGCCCTATTTCTCTCACTTACCAAAATAGAAAAATGCGTGCTTTGATCGGTATCTACATGATCTGAGGGAAGGGCTAATCCCTGTTTTAGAAGCAGGTTTTGGCTCTCCACTTCTTGAAGACGATCACGGGCTTTTCGCAGGCGTGTAGTCCCCAGCCGTCACAACCGTCAATAAGTCGGGATGGAAATACTTGCGAATGGCAGTATTGACTTCTTCAAGCGTGACGGCGCTGAGGATCTGGGGCACTTGGTCAAGAAAGTTAGGGCCAAGTTTGTAGAATTCGCTGTTGAGCAGTGAAGCAGCCAGTCCCGCATTCGTGGAAAGTCCGACTTGAAATCTGCCGATTGCAGAGGATTTTTCGTCGGCGAGTTCGTCGGGTCGCATTCCTTTTTGGACGTATTCTTCAAGAACCCCTTTGGCCGAGCGGATCGACTGCTCGACATTGTTGGGATTGGCGGAAAGGGTAATGCTCCAAGGCCCCCCCGCAAGGGAAGGCGAGGAAAAACTGGAACCAATTCCGTAGGTCAGACCTTCTTTGTCCCGAACCTGTAGACCGAGGCGACTCGAAATAGTGGATTGACCGAGGGCGCTATTCGCAAAAAGTGCAGGAAAATAGTCTGGGGAATTGCGGCGCAGGCTCGCCGGAATACCCATAATGATATCGACACTCGCCTTGTCTGTAACTACAACACTTTCGCGCTTTGTCGTCGTTGGCAAAGGTGGATCTATGACAGTAATTTGCAGATCTTTCGGCCCTTGAAAGTCTTGAAAACCTTCAGTAAATTGTTTGGCCACGTCTGATCCAGAAACGTCGCCCACTACCGTCAAAATCAAAGAACGTCCGCCAAAATGCTCTTGATAATATTTCCGCACATCCGCAACGGTAATCGCCTGGACACTAGCGATCAATGTGTCATTTTCAGGCACATAAAAAGGGCTATCTTTTGGATAATCCAAATTCACAAAGCGCTGGTAACTGCGAAAACCAGTGTTCAGCCGTCGCTCGCGAATCGCCACAATACTTGTGCTTTTGATCTTTTCTAACTCCTCAGCCGGAAAAGCAGGTTCTCGCAACTCTTCAGCAAGGGTGCTGAGTACCATAGGCAGGTCTTTGGCCAGGGAACGCCCACCAATATTGACCGAGAACGTATCCCCCGAAAAACTCACCGAGGCACCGACAGATTCAAGACTTTGCGCAATTTGGAGTTTGGAGCGTTTAAGGGTGCCGCGTTCCAGCATTGCGGCAGTGATCCCGGCCAAACCGCGCTTGTCGGTGGGTTCAAAGTAGGCTCCAGCGAGAAGCGTGCCCCGAATCGCAACACTCGGCGTGGCATGATTTTCGAGGACAACCAGAGTTGCTCCGTTGGCCAACTGGGTGCGTTGGACGCGTTCAGCAATAGTGGTCGCCTTTGGGCTGGAGGGGGCAAGGGGACTGGCGGCGAGGATGGGATTGTCTGCCACTGGGTTAACCGTACTGGACGTGGTGGGCAGCTTAGGAATGCCGATGCTCTTCGCCTTAGGCACGAAGTAGCCAACGGTGCGGTTGTCCTCGGTGAAATACTTTTTGGCAACCCGTTGAATCTCGGCGTTGGTGACTTTGGCAATATTGGTCTCGTAATTTTGGTAGTAGTGCCAATCGCCAACGGATTCAGCTTCGGCAAGTTGGGCGGCAATACTGGCTGTCCCATCCCGTCCGAAGGCCAATTGGGCAGAAAATTGCTGTTTGGCTTTGTCGAGTTCTGTGGATGTCAGACCTTCAGCGATCACTTTATCGAGTTCGGCCAGGATGGTCGCTTCGACTTTGGCTGGATCGGTGGTCGGTCGTAGCGTCGCAATCACTTTGAACAGCCCTGGATCCCTGGGAGTATCGCTGTCAGCGCCGACAGATGTAGCCAGTTGGGTTTCAACGAGAGTTTGGTAAAGGCGACTCGTCACTCCAACTGAAAGACTTGAAGCCAGAAGATCTAGAGCGTAGGTATCGTTGGCAACACTCGGATCTGTAGCCCGTTTGGCAAGCTCTGCGTCTGAAAGTACCGTCGTCTGTCCGAATGCGGCTGGAGTATGAAAAGCCAGTTCGACGATGGGCAAGTCCCCTGTACGCCGCAAGATCACCCGCCGCTCCCCCTGCTGGATGGGTTCAGAAGTATAGACCTGGGGGATCGGTACAGAGGGTTTTGGGTAGCGACCGAAGTACTTCGCAATCAGTTGCAAAACGTTGGTCGAATCGAAGTCGCCAACAACGATTGCAGTCGCATTGGCCGGATGATAAAACGTATTATAAAAATCTTTCAACCGAGCAGTCGGTACATTCTCCACGTCAGAGCGCCAGCCAATGGTCGGGTGGTGGTAGGGATGCTCTCGAAAAGCGGCTGCCTCCACGTACTGGCCAAGAATGCGCCGTGGACTATTTTCGCCTTGCTCCAGTTCATTGCGAACCACGGTCATTTCGGAGCGGCGATCCTCGTCAGCAATCAATGAATGGCGCATCCGATCTGCTTCGAGCTTGATCGCTAGTTCGAGCTGATTGGAGGGTACGGTCTCAAAGTAGCTGGTGCGATCCCTGTTGGTGGTTGCATTAAAACTCGCCCCAATCCGCTGTAATGTCGCTGCAATCTGCGTATTCTTGGCTTTATTAAAAGTCGGTGTGCCCTTGAACATCATGTGCTCAAGCAGGTGGGTTGAACCCGTATAGCCAATTGCTTCGTTGCGCGAACCCACTTTGTAAGCCACCAAAAATGTTGCGACTGGGGCCACCCGGTTCTCGACCAGCAAGATTTTCAGCCCATTGGTCAGGCGATACTCGCGGATACTCCCTGCCTCACTCACAAATGTGATTTCCTTCGGTACGCTCTGGGTTTCTGCGAAAGCCGCCGGGATCCCAGGAGAGAGCATGGAAAAGACTAAGGACAAAGTAGTAAGGCCACGCAAAAATTTCATCCAGCTCTCCGTAAACGTGATTTAGCAACTGATCGGGCTTTTAACACCAAGCCCCAAGCTACTGTACTGCCCGACACCCATGACAGAAGGATCAGGCAATCAAGTTCCCAGATTAGTACTGAATTCAGATACGAAGAGCATCGTCGGTTGCTCTTCGTTGGAGACCGAAAAAAACAGCTTTGATCACAGCCGAGACGATCCCTGGGTAGTCCTGCGGAGCCAATAGGCACCCAAAAACATCGACGTGAACAACAGTAAACCTGGCCACATCGATGGTTCTGGAACAGCAACGATGCTCAGTTGATTGATCCCAATCCCCACATTCGGAATGGAGGTACTAAAGACAAGGCGAGAAATGTTCGCCGTGTCGCTGCTTACACCCAGGAAAATCGCCGAATTATCCCGCGCGGTCGTGACTACGCCATCCAACTGAAAAGAACCCAGAAGCGTATTGTTGAGATCGAAAGCAGAAATAAATCCGATGAATGCACCCCCCTCATCCGGCAAGAGCTGTGCTCCAGCGGCAAAGACTGGTTGGGCAAAGGTTAAAGTCAGCGGCCCAGGATTTCCAGCTTGAGTCGAGAAATTTAATCCCGTAAAAAGTATAAAGTCCCCATCGCCAAAGTTAGTTGGAATCGCTGAACCATTCTGAAAAACAAATGGTTGAGAAACAGGTGGTGTAGGTGTTGGGATACTGACTGTCACTCCTAGACCACCAACTGAAGGGGCTGTAAATGTACTGGAAAGAAAAGTAAATGGGGGTGCAACAGAAGACCAATTCAGAAGATCGTTAGCACCAAGGGCAGAACGCTCTGTCACCAAAGAGGCTGCTTGCACTCCACTGCACAGAGAGAACATCGCGATGCTAGCCATGATGAAAACATTTCGCCTGGTAAATGCGGAAAGATTTTGATTCTGGATGGTTGGATTTTTCATGATTTGCCTGCAATTGGAGTTGTTTGATATTGTTCACGAAGTTTGCGATAAGCCAATTCGAGAGCATCCGAAGGTACATGCAACTCGTCGCGCAGCTTAGGAACCGGGCCAACTGGTTGCAACTTCACCACACTGTTATCCTGTACAAAAGTTTTGGCAACATCGCGCTTCATGAAAGAGTCAAAAAGGGGATGAGTGACAAAATTTCGCAAATGCAACCACTTAGTAATTGTTTGTTCGTTACTAACTGGAACATGGGCAAGAAAGAGAATAAATTCGATATTGCCAAAGCGGTGATACACCTGGGTAATATTTGGCAAGAAAAAACTTGAAGTAATACTGCCATCAGGAGGGGAATTTCCGAGAATAAGCTTCAGGAAGTGCGCGGGTTTTGTCTTGAAGTGAATCGTCGCACGGGCTGTCCACGCTTCTTGTTCGAGTTCATAGTGTTGAATACGCGGCTTCTCTTTGCGCCCAAAAGCAGAAGCATGAACGAAGGCAGCATGAGCCATATCCACTGTGTTTGCTATTACCCGCGTATAGTGACCATCCCAAGTAAATTCACCGCGTACCGTCCGCCAATTCGGATTGCTAAAAGCAGGTAAAGGCGGAAGGCTAGGGCGATCCTGTGCTGGAAGATCCCCAAAATATAGCCATATTAGGCCATACTTTTCTTGAATTGGATAGGCGCGCAGTTTGGCTCGATGCGCAATCGAAACACCTGGTTGATTAGCGGGAATTTCGGTGCAACTGCCGTCGTAGTCATATTTCCAGCCATGGTAGGGACAGCGGATGCAAGACTCTTCCACCCAGCCACCAGACAGTGCTGTGCCACGATGGGCACAGCGATTCTCAAGAGCAATAATCTCACCTGAACTTTGACGGTATAGAACGATCTCTTGATCCATAAGCACCACAGATTTAGGCTTCGTTGCTAAAGCTTGGCTATGTTCAACCGCATACCAGAAATTATTGAGCATTTGATAAAACTCCAAATACATCGTCTGAAATAAGCTGGATGACAGATCCAATCCAAAGATATGCCATCCAGCCACGCAACACTTTAACTACTGGTTAAATGTCGAACTGACTGAACCAGCCCAATAGAAGTCACCGGGATAGCGCTGCAAAAAGACTTGGGTGATATTGTTCAAAAAGAAAGCATCACCGAAAGTACAATTCACGGAAACGACACCTTGGGCATCACTGAAGACAGTTGACACACCAAAAGGTGGGATAAATGCGCGACCCACCACAGCTCCTCCCGCTGTAACCCCAGTGCAGGCAACATTTTGGAGACCAGCACCTGTCGGGTTATTGATCCGCAGTCCGCCGAAAGTTCCATCCCGTTCAAGGGTCAGAGTATTCGTTCTGGCAACAACACTGCCTATGGTCAGACTAGTGTCGTTGATGCGGCGGCTAATCAGACCGTTGTACCCACCACCCACGGAAGGTGGCTGGGTTGTTCCTGTTTCTGACCCTGAACGCACACCACTAATGTTGCGGATGACTCCTGTCGGGAAGATCGATGCGACAGTGGTTGCCGTCGAACTGGTCACGGTTGGAAAGAAGTTGAACTTCAATATGTCTCCTGTGCTGCCGCCGAAACCGATGACGAGATCCTTTTGGCCAGCAATACCTTTGTCAACAAGGTTGAAAACACCGAGGGCTGAATCCCAATTCAGACGCAATCCGTAGGGAGAAGTGACACCTCCAGGGAAAGGAGACTTCCCAAGGGAGAGCCATTCAGCCGTTGCTTGGCCGAAGGTGCCCGTTTGACTTTGGCCATAAACAGCGTTGGCGGGCAACAAAATGCCTTGAGCATCACCAGGATTTGTAAACAGAGGTGAAGGATCCTTACTGTTTTGGTAGCGGAAACTGTTAGCTGTTGCTTCAAAAGCGGCAGCTTCAGCAGCAACATCGACCACTGCACGCTTTTCGGCAGCTGCATTGATACGGCGCTGTTGCTCTTCAATACGCAATTCGACAGCAGCTTTGCTTGTTTCTTGGGCGAGTAACGGTTGTGCCGTCACACCAAGGGCAAATAAAGTCACAGATAAAGCAATCCATTGACGATTCATGAGGGAAACTCCAGAAAATGGGTTTGGACATCGACAAATTCCCATGAAAAAACCAGGGGGAACATGGGGATTTGCCACCTGAATTCGCTAACTTTTGAAAAGCGCGAGAAGATACAAGCCCTTTGCAAGGAAGGCTTGGGGATCTTCATAGAACTGACGACGATCTGTTGAGAGGTTTTGTCAGTCAACTTTGCTTGGAAGTCTAAAGATAAATATGGTCGAACCTTTCCAAATATGCAACTCCCGAAAAAGAAGTTTTGCTGTCAAGGCTTCTTGGCAATGCACACTAGGTTCCTCTGTTTAAAGGAAATTCAAGAAAACTGACGCAATAGATTACAACTTTTTCACCTGTATCGACAGTCTTTTGTGATATTGCTTCAAAAATTTTTTAAAATAAATGCATTGCAAAAACTTTATTCAACTAGAATAATGCATTTCCAAATCTCAGAAATATTTCTATAGCTTCGGCCAATTTCCAGGCTCAATGAGTAATTATGAACCGCCTTTAATCTCTGTCCAGACGCGATCCCATTGGGGGGTGGCATCGCCTTTTTCGTCTACAGGTTTTGCGGCTTTGATAAAGGCAGGCGGTGGATTGGTACTTGGAGAATCCATATAGACTTTGTAAGCTTTCGGATCTTTGATTTTGAGCAGATTGAGGGCTGCTTTGTTGGGATTTGAGTAGGGGAATTCGCGAGTAATCAGCATTCCTGCTTCAGGGGTGAGCGAGTAATTGAGGAAGGCAAGGGCGGCATCCTGGTGGGGAGCCCCTTTCGGGATCGCCCAGCTGTCATGCCAAATACCACAGCCTTCTTGGGGACAGATATAGATGATCTTGGGGTTTTCGCGGTAAGCCAGAGCCGCTTCGCCGTTCCAGACCATGCCCATTGCAACCTCCCCCGCAAGCAAGGCAGTTTTCGGGCTATCGCTGTCGAACAGTTTGATATTTGGGCGTAGGGAGGCAAATTTGACTTTTGCGGCTTCGAGTTGTTTGGGGTCTTTGGTGTTTTTGTCGAGTCCGAGGGTTTGTAAAACCATTCCCAAAACTTCAAATTCGTCGTCGAGCAGGACGATTTTTTCTTTAAAAGCTGGATTCCAGAGGTCGGCCCAACGGGTAATCGGCTGTTTGATTTTGTCTGTGTTGATGGCGAGGCCAACCGTACCCCACTGATAAGGAACGGTGAACTGACTACTTGGATCGTAGGGTGGATGCTTAAATGCGTCGTCAATATTGATCAAGTTTGGCAGTTGGGCTTTATCGAGAGGTTCAAGTTGATCCTGACCTCTGAGAATGGCGACAGTATAATCACTAACGATCACCAAGTCGTAGCCTGTGGCTCCAGCTTGAAGCTTGGCGAGCAGTTCTTCGTTGGACGAAAAGGTATCGTAATTCACCTTGATTCCCGTCTGCTGAGTAAAATGGGTGAGCATTTCTTTCGGAATATATTCTGACCAAGCGTAGAGATTGAGTTCTTTGGAAGGCTCGCTTGGACTTGTCTGTCCACTGCCACTGCCACAGCCACTGAGCAGTCCGACCATGGCCAAAGTCGAAAATCTCAGCATAGTTCGGCGCGAAGAACGGGCTGGCACAGGCAACTCCAGAGCTTTTGCTTGGCAGTATAGGGGATTTTGTTAGTTTGGCGTGTGGAAAGTACAGTGTTATCTTGAGTAAAGAGATATTGAGAAAATGAGATGAGTTGTTTGATTGTGCGCCGTGCTCGTTTCAGTGCTGCCCATCGCTATTGGCTGCCTGAGTTGAGTGCAGAAGAGAATCTCCAACGCTTTGGCCCGACGACCCGGATCCATGGCCACAACTACACCCTACTTGTATCGATGCTGGGCCCGGTGGATCAGTACGGCATGGTGCTCAACCTCTCCGATGTAAAGCACGTCATCAAGCGCGAAGTCACTACCCAACTCGATCTCAATACCCTCAACGAGGTTTGGCCGGAGTTTCAAGCTACTCTGCCGACCACCGAGCACATGGCGCGGGTCATTTTTGATCGATTGAAGCCCCACTTACCCGTGGTGCGCATCCAAGTTTTTGAATCTGATGAACTGTGGGCGGAATACCAAGGAGAAGCGATGCAAGCATATTTGACCGTAGGCGATCACTTCGCCGCTGCACACCGATTGGCTCTTGACTCTCTGAGCTTCGAAGAAAATTCAGAGATCTATGGTCTGTGCGCCCGCGAAAATGGTCATGGCCATAACTACCACGTCGAAATCACCGTCAAGGGCGACGTTGACCCACGCACTGGGATGCTCATCGATCTCGTGCAACTCCAGCAGGTACTAAAAGATAAGGTTCTCCTGCCTTTTGACCATACTTTTTTGAACAAAGATGTTCCCTACTTCGCTGCTGTCGTCCCAACGGCTGAAAATATTGCCCTGCACATTCGCGACTTACTGGAAGAACCGATCAGCAGCTTGGGTGCGCGTCTCCACAAAGTGCGCCTAATCGAAAGCCCAAACAATTCTGCGGAAGTTTATACCGAGAGCTACGCTCCGCTGCTTTAGATTTCGGCAACACCCCGTTCTGATTTACTGCTGTTTGGCAGAAACCTTGACGTGGCAACCGCGAAAGCCAGATACTAGCTTTGAGCATGGCAAGCCCTTGCGCAGCTTGGTAGATTCCCTCAAGCGAGCAAAAGTAGTCTGGTTAAGCTCAGCGTTGAAAATACATCTGCTGCGAGGTGAATACCGATGAGCGACGTAAGTTTGCCTGCTGATCAACAAGAAGCATTCACTGAAGCTGTACTAGGTGGTGTCCTTAAGGATCAAGAAGAGAAAGGGCCAGACCTTCGCCAAGTACACCCGAAGTCTCACGCTTTGGTCTGGGGAGAATGCATTGTTGAAGCCGATCTTCCTTTAGCATTGCGGGTTGGCGTTTTCGCTGAACCGAAAAGTTATCCCATTTGGGCGCGTTTCTCCAATGCGTCTGGTATCGAAAAGCGGGGCAACCTCAAATCCGATCTAGAGCCGGATGTTCGCGGTTTGGCGATCAAGCTTTTAGAGGTGCCTGGTCAAAAGCTCACGGAAGACGAAGCCCAGACGCAAGATTTTATTTTTCTCAATCATCCAGTCTTTATTGTGCGGGACCTGCAAGGATTTGTGAATCTCGGGCTAGCCGGAAGCGGTCAGGCAGACCCAGGAATTCTAGCGTCCCTTGCACCGACCTTCGAAATCATCAAAGCGGCCACCAGCAAATCTGTCGCCAATCCTCTGCTCATTCAGTATTGGAGCACGACCCCTTACAAACTCGGTTCTCAGATCATCAAGTTTTCGGTGAAGCCCCACAAGCAAGATGCCATTCCCCCAGCAAAACCAACTTCAGAAAATTACTTGCGGGAGGCAGTTGTCCATTATCTCACCAAGGAAGGGCAAGACGCGAGCTTTGACTTCTTCGTGCAGTTCTATATAGAC
>JACMLN010000186.1 GCA_014379585.1 Gloeobacterales cyanobacterium ES-bin-313
GGAGATCGCCGAACACTTTGACCGCTATCACAAGGAAGGATACGAGGTCGAAGTCGATAGCTACATCGATAGTGACGAGTACCGCGATGCCTTTGGGGAGAGCATCGTTCCCTACTTCCGCAGTTTCAAGTACCAAGTTGCGCAAACAGCCGCCGTGTGGGAACGCTCCCAAAAGCTCTACAAGGGCTTCGCTGGAAGTGACACGGACCGGACGAAGCAAGGACAAATGCGCCTTGTCGATCCAGTAGAACTCCTGCGCTCTGGTCGCGGAATTCTCTAGCTCCAACCTCAAAAAGTGAAATCGAAAGCTCCTCTCTGGCTCTTCAGGGAGGAGCTTTGCTCTAGTGCTGTTGATGCCAAACTGTTACAAATTTTGACAAGTTTTGTGTTGAAATTTGAACAATAATACGGAAGTTACGTAAAGCAGCTGGCTTGATGATCAGACATTGCAAGCGAGAGCCGTCCATCGTCTGGCTGTTTTTTGAGACGACCTGATAGGAGAACCGAACCATGAGAGTACTTACCAGCAATACCGGCAAAGGCAGCCAGTTGCTCAAGGTTTCCATTGCACAGTATCCAGCCTCCACAGGCTTGGTCACTGACAACCTCAGTCAAAGTAACTATAGCGTGCTCATCCCCGTGGATCGGTTGATGGCTGAAATGATGAATATTAAGCGCAAAGGCGGACGTATTCTCAATATCATGCCCCTCGAAGAAGCGGTGGTTGACGATGCGCGGTACATGCCCAATATCAGTTCAAAAACTGAACCCCAAATTGTGCAGTGGCGCCCCAATGCCAGTGAAAGTGAACTCCAGGCCATCATCTGGGCTTCCTACAAGCAAGTCTTCGGCAATATTCACATCCTTGAGAGCGATCGGCAGGTCATCCCTGAATCCCTCTTGCGCAATGGCGCCATCTCTGTCAAGGAATTTATCCGTGCTCTGGCCAAATCCGATCTTTACAAAGATCGCTTTTTCCATTGCACCAGCAACGACCGCTTCACCGAATTGAACTTCAAGCACCTGCTTGGCCGCCCACCCGCGAATCAGTCCGAAATTGTTGAGCATCTCAATCTCTACCAATCTGAAGGCTACAACGCAGACATTGACAGCTACATCGAGAGCGACGAGTACGATCGCTTCTTTGGAAACGATATCGTCCCTTATCTGCGCAGCTTCCAGTACTATCTTGGGCAATATGGCGGTGATTACACCCGTATGATGCGCCTTTACGGTGGCGATGCAGGTAGCGATACCAACCTCAACCAAAAAGGGCAAATGCGCCTTGCTAGCCCGAAAAACCTGCTCCGCGCTGGACGTGGCATCTAAAGCGCTCAAATTCTAGGAAGTGTTCTGTTTACTTCCTGATTGTTAAGTATGAACTCCCTTCTGAATTTTCAGAGGGGAGTTTTGTGCTTCATAATACTAGATTGTTTACAAATTTTGACAGGTTTCGTCCTGATCTTTGAACAATAATACGGAAGTGATACGAGAAAACAGTGGGTTTGGACTGGGATCTGACTGCTGAACGAGATGATCGAGCCTCGTAATTCCTGTTCCCAGCAATCGAAGTCTGTGGGCTGACTGTTTTTTTGAGATGACGTAATAAGGAGAACCGATCCATGAAAGTAATCGCCAGCAATGACACCAAAGGTGGTCAGGTGCTCAAGGTCTCAGTCGCCCAGTATCCAGCCTCCAATGGCCTCGATACGGACAACCTCAGCCAAAGTAACTACGATGTTCTGATCCCCGTGGATCGCTTGCTCGCTGAAATGACGAATATTAAGCGCAAGGGTGGGCGGATTGTCAGTATTTTGCCTATTGAAGAGGCTCTGTCTGCTAAGCGCACGATGCCAAACATCAGTTCCAAGTTTGAGCCCATGATTGCCCAGTGGCGTCCCAATGCCAGTGAAAACGATATCCAAGCGGTGATCTGGGCAGCTTACAAACAGGTGTTCGGCAACATCCATATCCTTGAGAGCGATCGGCAAGTCATCCCTGAATCCCTCCTGCGCAAAGGCAGCATCTCTGTAAAAGAGTTTATCCGTGCCCTCGCCAAATCCGATCTGTACAAAGATCGCTTTTTCCAGTGCACCAACAACGACCGTTTCATCGAATTGAACTTCAAGCATCTGCTCGGTCGCACCCCCTACAACCAAGCCGAAATTGTTGAACACCTCGATCGTTACCAAACCGAAGGCTACAACGCAGATATTGATAGCTACATCGACAGTGATGAATACGATCGTTTCTTTGGAAACGATATCGTGCCTTATCTGCGCAGCTTCCAGTACCGTGTGGGCCAGCTCGGTGGCGATTACACCCGTATGTTGCGCCTCTACGGCGGCGATGCAGGTAGCGATACCAACCTCAACCAAAGAGGGCAAACGCGCATTGCCAGCCCGAAGGAACTGCTTCGCGCCGGACGTGCACTCGTCTAAATTCCCCAGGTCGAGAAGAAGTATTTAAGACACTTCTTCACTAACTTATGGCCGCACAATAACTCTCCTCCAGGCATCTGAAGGGGAGTTTTACCATGGTTGCAGTGATGCCAAACAGTTTACAAATTTTGACAGGTTTCGCCTTGAAATTTGAACAATAATACGGAAGTGATACGAAAAAACAGTGGACTGGGGTGTAGCATTGCGTTTCAAACTGAGTGCTCAGTGTTCCCAAGCCAGAGCCTGTCCACGGGCTAACTGTTTGAAATGATCTACATAAGGAGAACCGAACCATGCAAGTGATGACCAACAATGGTGGGAAAGGCGGCCAACTGCTTAAAATTGTCGCCACTCAGCTTCCAGCTTCCAATGGCCTGGATACTGAGAACCTCAGCCAAAGTAACTATAGCGTTCTGGTCCCCCTGGATCGGTTGCTCGCTGAAATGACGAAGATCAAGCGGAAAGGTGGGCGAATTGTCAACATTTTACCTATCGAAGAAGCGATCGCTGAAGAATCCCGCTACACACCAAATATCAGTTCAAAATTTGAGCCAACGATTGCGCAGTGGCGGCCTAACGCCAGCGAAGACGAGATACAAGTGCTGATCTGGGCAGCCTACAAACAGGTGTTTGGCAACATTCACATTCTGGAAAGCGACAGGCAGACGAGTTCTGAATCCCTGCTGCGCAGAGGCGCCATCTCGGTACGCGAGTTTATTCGCGCTCTGGCGAATTCAGAACTGTACAAAGAGCGTTTCTTCACCTGCACCAACAACAATCGCTTCATCGAACTGAACTTCAAGCATCTGCTTGGTCGCAGTCCCTACAACCAGTCCGAAATCATCGAGCATCTCGATCGTTACCAAACCGAAGGCTATACCGCCGAAATTGATAGCTACCTCGACAGTGATGAGTACGAACGCTTCTTTGGAAGCGATATTGTTCCTTATCTGCGCAGTTTCCAGTACCGTGTTGGCCAACTCGGTGGCGACTATACCCGTATGTTGCGCCTCTACGGTGGCGATGCAAGCAGCGATACCAACCTCAATCAAAGAGGCCAATTGCGTCTTGCTAGTCCAAGAGAGCTGCTTCGTGCTGGTCGCGGAATCGTCTAATTAGCTTCCAAAGAGAGGAAGAGTCTAGGCTCTTCCTCTCTTTTGATCGATTGCGAAAAGCAGATTGCATTTTTGTAGCCAATTCGATCTTTCTGAGGATCGCTGCGCGATTTCTTGAAATGGGCCATGGCAAGGAGGCCATCCCCACGTATCTCACCAAAAATTTTTGCTTGATCTGTTAGAGCCTAATTTGCGTCTATCCATTCTTTCTAGGGTGATGTGCATTGTTGGACTGTTGTGGAGGAGTGGAATGCCGCAGACCAAAGGGTACAAGAAGATTCAAGACTGGATTCGTAGTGGACATGTGATCTGCTCAGGCAATTTTTTTATCATGGAAACCCTCGATTACTCGATGGTTGTGCGCTTCTCGGAATATGCAATTAGTCTCGGTGGGAGCTTGATCTCGGTCAGTCCTGTGGACAAAGTGTGGATCGGCAAGCACCGCCAAGTCATTCTTTACCAAGCAAAAGTCAGCCTCAATACACCAGATCACGATCTCAAAGAATATTGGTTTAAGTACGGCAGTCGCTACACGCGCTTTGACAAAAACTATGTTGCTGATGCTGAGGCTGTCTGTGCTAATACTTCACAAGATTAGCTAGGAATTCTTGATTTCCTAAGTAGCCAACAAACCCCTCTTAACCTTGGTCAGATACTCTCACAAGATGGGATTGAGCTGAGTGTTTCCAGGTCGTTTCACTGCAATTTTGCGAATCAGAAACACGAAAATTCA
>JACMLN010000187.1 GCA_014379585.1 Gloeobacterales cyanobacterium ES-bin-313
AGATGTGACCTTGACTATTTTTGATCTCGAACTTGTAGACTTCACCAGGACTAAGACCAGGAATAAAAATTTCCCAAATCCCCATTCCTTCCAATCGGCGCATCTGATGCACTCGGCCATCCCAACGATTGAAATTCCCTAAAACACTGACGTTTCGAGCGCTAGGTGCCCAGACAGAGAAATGTACCCCACTAATGCCGTTATAAGTGCTGGGATGTGCGCCTAACTTTTCCCAAAGGCGATGGTGATTTCCCTCCCCAAAGAGGTGCATATCCAAGGGGGAGCACTGCTGCACGGAGAAACTATAGGGGTCGTGGATCAGCCTTGTGGAACCTTCTTTTTCAAGGATCTTGAGTTGATAGGCAAAGACAGAACGATCAGGTGCTACCCATTCAAAGAAACCAGGATAGCTTTCGTGCATGGGATAGAGCATATTTTCAGGATCAACCACCCAGACAGCCGATGCCCAAGGTTGAAAAGTACGCACAATACCGTCGTGTACGCCGAGGATGATAAAAGGATCCGCATCAAGATTGGCGGCGAGTTGGTCAACAGTTTCGCGAGCAATAGTTGGGTACATGTTCCTTTCTCCCGGGCGGATACAAGCCATCAGGTATACGTTTCATACAACGTATCACCCGCTTTATCGCATTTTTTCGTAAATTCTTATCGGCTTTGCTCCATATTTGATCGTCCAGTCCTCAGCGTCTAATCCGACTCGCCAGCCTGGGAGGGGCTTTCCTGCCAAGATTTTAGGGTACTGAACAAGCAGTGGATAAAGCTTTTGGTAGCGGGGATCGACGATGGTCGCAATGAAATCCGCGCGATCAATCTTTGCAGTCCCCTGGATCTTCTCTGGTAGCCAACCACTGATGTAAGCAACTACAGGGCTATCTGTGGCCAATGTACCGGTCTTGTCCCGAAGCCACATGCCTGCTTGCACAGAAGGCCGATTGAGAATCACCCACTGTGGCCACAGTTCGAGGTACTGGAAACTAAAGAAACCTAAGCACGGAAGCAGTAGCCAACCCACCCAAGGTCTTCCACCCCCAGAGAGGAACGCCAGTAAAGCGATCGGTAGCAGGTAATAGCGACTACTGCCCGTTAAATTTCCAGCGCTGACGAACACGAAAACTGCTGCCAAGCCTGCACAGACCAGGGTGGCTGAACGTAGATCGGGACGCTTCCAAAAACCTAGTCCGGCGAGGATCAAGGCAATGACTAAGGGTTTCCAAGAAAAATGCAACAAATTTGCCAAGCGCTCAGAAATCGTGCCCAAACCACGTTGATCCACTGCTGCCCAAACGGCGGTGGTGCCCACTTCTTGATGGGTCAACCCGTAGCCGATAGAGAGGCCAAGCACTGGAAACAAAGCGATCGGTTTTGGCAAGAACCACAGAACTGCCACAGCAACTTCCGGCCAACTTCCCCGGTCGCACAGAGCCACCAAAGCCCAACATAGAGCTGCTCCCCAGGCAACTTCAGCCTCCCACAAGATCACCCCAGCGACTGCCAGCAGTGCCGCTAACGGCTCCACAACGCTCAGACTGCCATTGAGAACTGTCACCGGATTGAACAAAAAGACTGCCGCCCAAACATTTCCTCGCTTCCAGGCAATCAATGCGGCTGTGAGCAAAGTCAGAAAAGCACTGAACCAACCGAGAGCCTCTAAGTTGTGCCAGCCAAAAAGTGACAACACGCCTGCTCCCATCCAGTGGTAGAGAGGCAGCCAGCCATTGCTATTTCCGGTAATTGGGTCAAGGGAGAGCCCTGTTCGGGCAATGTGGGCAGCAAGCAGCCAGTGATGATAGCTGTCTTCCCAGGCGATCCCAAGATCCATGCGCCAATGCTCCAGCCACAGCCAAACAACGGCAAGCCCGAAGATTGGCAGTGCCTTGTAGTCGAGCTGACTGCTCACGCCTTCACGGTGACTTGGGCGAGAAGATTTCCCATCCAGGTAGAAATTAAAAAGCCACCACCGAATACACCGAGGGCAGGGGCACTAAACCATAGTCCTTGCTCCCCCAGTGCCAATCCGAGGGTTCCAAGCAACCCACAGACGACGAGTACCGCAGTCAAACTGGCCATGACCGTGCGTGGCCAGCCGGGGTCGCAGCGAAAAATAGCCGAGAGGGGCAACACGCTCAAGAGCAAAGCGATCGCTGCCATGGAGAAATAAATACTGTTACCTACTACTCCGATTGCCCCACAGAGAGTTGCAGTGAGCACCATGCCGCCAAACCAATTGCTTGCCGTGGTTTCTTCCTCCGAGAGGGCAAGACGGCCAAAGCGATCGAGCCGCAACAAGAGATTCGAAAGGGGAGTCGCGATCCACGAAAAGATCGCAAAGCAAACGTATAGACCGAAGGCAATCCAAAACAGGGGCTCAAGACTTGGAACTGCGTCCGAGAGTTTGACGAGCACACCTAAGCTGAGAAAAAGTCCAAGAAAAAAGACGACTCGCAATACGGGCTTGAGCTTATTGCTCCACAGAGCATAGGCCAGAAACAAGCGATAAAAAAGATTCCGGGCTTTCATGGCTTCCACGATCCCGCGACGTGCCCACTCCAAACTTGGATCAAGGCGTAGAGCTTCTCGAAAAGATTCAAGGGCGGGTTCGATCTTGCCTAACTCTAAAAATAGCCAGCCTTGATTGGCATGGGTGAGGGCATGATCCGGGTCGCGGCGCAGGGCTTCTTCGATGGCAATCGAGGCTTGATCGGTTCGCCCTAACTTCACAAGTGCCATCACCCAGACGTTAGTACAGCCTAAATGTTCAGGGTTCACAGATAGTCCCTGTTCGGCAGCCCGTAATGCTTCTGGCCAACGATCCAGAGAAAAATAAGCACTGGAGAGTAATGAGAAATAGTCCGGCTCGCCGGGATCAAGGCGAAGTGCTTCTTGAAGGGGACTCAGTGCTTCAGCAAAGCGATTGCGCTGATAAAGAATATTGGCGAGGGCATAGTGGGCAAATGGCAGAGTTGGATCGAGGGCAAGGGCTGCTTCGACCATGGCAGTTGCTTTTTGGTATGCATTGCGTTGAGAGAGACAGAGGCCCAAGAGGGATGTTGCCACGGCATCATTTGGTGCTTCACTGAGTTCTTGAACTAACTCCTGTTCGGCAAGATCAAACCGAGATTGACGAAAGAGAATTAAAGCGCGGTCAAAATGGTTTCCCATCAGAGTTTCAAGTATTTGAGAATATCGTCGTACAGCCCTCCTTGATTGGCATAGAGGGCATAATTGCGGGCGGAAGAAAACCATTCGCGGGTGGATGGTTTCAAACTTGCCGAAGCAGCCAGGAGATCTTTGGTAGTGAGGGGAAGTGGAATACCAGTTTTCATGGCTTCTTGAAGTTTGCGCTCCACGGCCACATCGACTACTGCTTTGAGATCCGCACCCGAAAAATTCTCGGTCTTCTGTGCCAACGCACCGTACTCAATATCCTTGAGGGGTTTGCCCTTCAGGTGAATGCGCAGGATCGACTCGCGAGCGGGAGCATCTGGGGGTGGTACGAACAAAATCCGGTCAAAGCGTCCCGGACGGCGAAAGGCTGGATCCAAATGCCAAGGGGCATTGGTGGCAGCCAAGATGAGCACCCCTTCGTTGGTGGTCTGCACACCGTCCAACTCAGCTAAGAATTGATTGATCAGTTGACGGGCACCACCGCCGCGCATATCGGTGCGGTTGGCGGCAAGGGCATCGACTTCGTCAAAAAAGAGGACACAAGGCTGGTTGCGACGAGCTTGGTCGAAGAGACTATGCAAGTTGCGTTCACTGTTGCCGATCCACATGTCGAGGACATCGTTGATCCCGACTGCAATAAAAGCGGCTTGAATTTCGCCAGCCGTAGCGCGAGCGAGATGGGTTTTGCCGCATCCCGGTGGGCCGTACATCAAAATGCCCCCACCGATGGTCTTGCCATAGGCTCGATACATTTCTGGGTTGGTCAGGGGGTAGAGGATTTTGAGTCGAATTTCTTCTTTGACCAACTCCATGCCACCAACATTTTCAAAGCGTGTCTTTGGCCGTTCGATGTCTTCAAGCATGTCTAGATCGCCATCGTCATCTGCCCGTATTTTGCCATCGACGACGCTTGCATCAGCACTAGCACCAATTCCTAAGCGTTCAGCAAAATCTTCATCCGCTGCTTTTGGATCTGTCTCGATGGCCAACACGTACTGACGCACCGCACTTTCAACATCTCCAGCCCGTGCCAATAACTTTGCATAGAGAACCCGCAGTTCTGCATCCGCATCTGGCCCTTTGATCAGACTTTCTAAAAGCACCATGGCTGGCGTGAACTTTTCGAGTTGATAAAAAGTCTTGACCAACCCACTTTTGAGGCGTTGATTGTCAGGCGACTGGGAGAGGGCTGTGCGGTACTCCTGTTCAGCTTCCTCGAAACGTCCAAGACCAAAGAGGGTATCGGCGAGATGTTGACGTAGGGGCAGATTGTCAGGCGACAACTGTAGCGCCTCGCGGAGGGCACGCAGGGTTTCTTCTCCAGCCATGGGCTTCCCAGACATGAATATGCCTTTTATTATCCCCTGAACCCACTGTCGGTGTGCAGTATGTTACAACAAAACCCGCTTTGGAAGCGGGTTTGAGGAGTATGGACGCGGAGAGACTCGAACCCCCGACCCCCACGATGTCAACGTGGTGCTCTAGCCAACTGAGCTACGCGTCCAAGGCAGTTCCCAGATTAGCACTAGCCAGAGCTAGCGCCAAGGGGAACAGACAAAATTACGGATACAAGGGGGTTTTGCTGAAGAAGTTTCGGGGTCTTAAGTCAAAACCAGTCCACATGACGAGGGCAACTCCCTGCCAGACGTTGTTGACGTAGCGACCATCCTCATCGTGGGGGATGTGGTAGACGGAGGATTGATACCAGATGACCGAATCGTTGCCGCTCAGAGATTCGCCATTCACGTAGGTCGGTACTTGGTCGTAGATAATCTCGTTCTCTTTATAGACGGTTGCCCAAAAGTCGTGGTGAGAGAACGCTTCGAAGTGTCGGGGAGAACCGCTCCGCATCGGTTTGAGGTCGTAGCCAATTGGATTGCCGTTGGCATTGACAATCGAAGTGTTGATGACGTGTAGTTCGGTGTATTCCTCTGGCAACCAATCGAGGTAATCTTCGTAGCCATCCCCAAAAGGGCTGATGACGTAAGAGGCTTCGAAGGAGTCTTTAGATTGCAAGTGGCGAGCCACTTGCACAAGGTTATTTTTGGCTCCACCAAGATCCATATCGATTTTCCACAGACCATCGTGGGTGTGGGCAACCAATTCGTGACCGGGCAAATTGTAGGCTGTGGCACCTAAGCGAAACGTGATGGTTCCGTCATCTTGGAAGCCGTAGCGCATGATGTAGTTGTAATTACTGGCATCCAGAGTTCCCCAGATCGTCATTTCCTGGGCGCGGCGTCCTTGCTTATCATCTTTCCAGAGCATTTCGCGGTCACGAATCTCTTTCACCACATAGCGATCAAGTTTGCTTCCACAAGAACCAAGATCGACGCTAGAGACAGGGACAAGTCTAAAATTAAACCCAGTCAAATCGTAGTAGCGCGGAGTCCCAGGATCGTAGGGGGCAAAGATGTCTGCTAGGCGCGCATCGTAGAGCACTTGGGTATAAGGTTCGCTGGGAGTGCGTCTAAAGTAAGCACCTGTGATGTAAAGTCCTTTACCGACCGCTCGCCCGTAGGTAATTTTCCAGCCTGTTTCAGCTTTCCCGCCCGCCGGAAAGTCTTGAACGACTTGATCGGGGGGGGCATCAGCGGGCTGGGTCGTTGCAGGCAGACAGGTGGTTGTTTGGGCCGCACCAGGCAACGCAGCAACCAAAACAAGCAATAGACTGAACCAATAAGATTTGAATGTCATCACCGCTCCTCAATGTTTTTGGGCTGACGGCACAGCCGCATGGGAATGATTGGGTTCTGGGTCGATTAGTACTTGGTTGGCTGTTAAATCGACGAAAACGATCGGTTGTGCGAGGTAGCCACCACTGGGAACTTTGAAGAGCAGTCGAACCACCCGATGCCCAAACAGCGGATCTTTTTCGTAGGCGGCGTGACTGACCATGGCTTCTACTTGGATCTGACCCAGGTATTCGCCGATTTGCTGTCGGACTTTGGGGGTGGTCAGCGCTTTCTCTTTCGCCAAGAGGTATTCAGCTTCGGAAAGATGCACATTGGTGTGGGAAATCGCATCTACCCGTGTGACAACGCCTTTGGTGAGATCAACGTAGGAAAGGATCGCTACGTCGCCACTGTAACGATAAGAAGTGACGAGCACCAGCCGATTGCGTGTCACTGCATTTTTGTCGCGGTGTAATTCTGCAGAGATGTTGTAGAGCGGCCCTGTGGCGCGAAGCCCCCGCTCTTGAATGGCCTGTTCAGCCATCGCAAAAGCACGGCTAGTTTCGGCAGCCGTTGGGGTAAAAAATGCTTCGCGGGCATCTTCTTCGGGAGTTTGCCCCCTGACAACCGCGCTTGGAGCAAGAACAAGAAATGTCAATAAAATAGAGAAAAAGTGAGATCGATACATAGTGGTGTGGATTCCACGGGATGAGGGTCAGCATAGAGGCTAGGTCTCAGGAATCAAGTCTTATTTAGTAATTCTTAAGACTGTCAGCACAGAACAAGCAAATGGGATGTGTACACTGGGGTTCGGCCAACTCAAGAGAAAGACTTTGCAAGAATTTGTGCAACAATTGATCAATGGCTTAACGTTGGGTAGTGTATATGCACTCATCGCGCTTGGCTACACGATGGTCTACGGAATCTTAGAATTGATCAACTTTGCCCACGGCGAAGTGTTTATGGTTGGTGCCTTTGTGGCCTTGGCTGTCTTTTCAGGACTGGCCACTTTCGGTTTGCCCTGGTGGTTGTTACTGATCGTTGCCTTTCTTTGTGCCATGGTGGTTTGTTCTTTAGTAGGCATGGGTCTAGAGCGTCTTGCTTACCGTCCCTTGCTCAGCGAAGCACGTCCCCTCGGCAAGATCGAACTCGCAGTGATTGGGACGATCGGTGGCGGCATTTGGTGGCTATTTCACTATTTGCACGGTCGGGTATCGACCATAGACTTGCTCTTAATCCCTGTGGCTGGAATGGTTGCGGCTTTAAGCTTCTGGGGACTTTTCTACTACCTTAGCCAAAATCGCCCGACCCGCAAAGCACCCCGGCTCTCACTGCTGATTACGGCTTTGGGGGCCTCGATCTTGCTGCAAAATGCGATGCGCTTGATCGTCGGGAGTCGAGATCGCATCATGCCCGATGTCGTGCCCCCCGGTGGTCTACCTTTTTTGGGGATCACGATCAGCTACACCCAGATGCTGACCGTATCCGTCAGTTTGATTTCGATGGCCGCCTTAACCTACTTGGTGCAGAGTACACGGCTTGGTAAAGCAATGCGTGCCACAGCGCAAGACACGGAAGCAGCCCAACTGATGGGCATCAATACCAGAGAGATCATCGTCATTGTCTTTATTTTGGGTTCTTGCTTGGGCGGGATTGCTGGGGTGCTTTTCGGGATCTTCTTTAAGTCGATCAACTTTTTTATTGGTTTTCAAGCAGGTCTCAAAGCCTTTACTGCCGCCGTTTTGGGCGGGATTGGCAATATTCCAGGAGCCATGCTCGGTGGACTGTTATTGGGCGTACTTGAATCCTTAGGCTCCGGCTATATTTCGAGCGAGTGGAAGGATGTCTTCGCGTTTATCGTACTGGTAGGTGTGCTGCTGCTGCGACCAGCTGGACTTCTCGGCGAGAATGTACCAGAAAAAGTCTAAACTGCGTAACCCAAGAGCTTGCGATAGAACAACGAAGGAAAGTCGAGGGTTGTTCCGGTGGTAGCCACTTCCATCAAAAACCCGACAAATTCTGTATTCGCCAAGGACAGTTCATAGTCCAAAAACAGATCGCCATCGATAAAACGCATCCGGCAGACCGTCGTGTCCGAAGGAAGGCTCTTCAGATCCCAAGAGGCGACAAATGGAATATTTGTCGCACCTTCCACCCGGCGCTGTCCTTCTAAGGTTCCCTTTTTGTAGAGGCCAAGCGCTGGCCCAAGATTTTGGCGACGGGAAGCTGGATAGTAGGGCAAATAAATCGCAACCTCACCAGCGGAAGCGGGCTTCAGGGTTTCCATGAACACTCGAATCAGAGACTATGGCAAGAGTACCCACTTGATCTAAAAAACCGACCATGATAGGCACCGAAATCGTCATGGATACGGGTTTTGGGCTACTTACGTTTCTTACCACGCGCTTCAATAATTTGGAGATCTGCAGGCCAAAAACGTACCTGTTTCGCCCAGTTGCCATTGGTAAAAATCACGCCAACAGCACCATCAACCACTTTTTGTACCTGCCCCTCAAAGCCAAAATAGGTATCTTTTTGGTTGATCACCTTGACAGGCATTCCAGGGCGTAGATCTGTAGCCATTGCGCAAACCTTTGATATTGCTCTTTCCAGCTTAGACGAAAACTCGCCAGAGAGCTGGTAGCAAAACACAGGCGGCCACAAACAAGGAAGCACAAGCCGAGACAAGCACCGCTCCGGCTGCACAATCTTTGGCGATGCCAGCCAACTGGTGGTATTGATCACCAATAATTAAATCGACAGTCGCTTCAATTGCCGTATTGATCAGCTCAAGAGCAAGGACAACGGCCACCGTCAAACCGAGAATGGCAAGTTCGATGAAGGAGACATGGAGAACTGCGCCGAGAGTGAGGGCTAGAGCTCCCATACCAAGGTGAATGCGAAAGTTGCGCTGTGTGGCTGTCGCATAGAGTACGCCATTGCCTGCGTAGCGAAAACTTTTACTGAGCGTCTCAGCAACCCGCCAAGAAGTGCGTTGCTTCGCTTGGCTTTTCGCTTTAGAGGACGTTGCTGTAGACACGCGACCAGTCATAAGTTAGATTCACTCCCTCAAGTAACTGACATTGCTTGCTCACCATCTGCTGCCACGATACCTCGTCTGGATGATCCCACCCGAGGAGGTGCAGTAAACCATGAGCACCTAACCAGGCAAGCTCACTGTATAAAGAATGACCGAATTCTTCTGATCTTCTTGTCGCCCAGGGCACAGATATTGCGATATCGCCTAAATAAGTCAAATCTTCATCCTCAGGAGAGAGGCCCATTGGCTCGGCGGGAAACGCCAAAACATCGGTGGCTGCAGCAATCCCGCGAAATTGTGTGTTCAGTGTGCAGAGTTCATTGTCATCGGTCAGCCGTAGAACCACCTCGAAGCGCTCTTGGCATTCCATCTGAATCAACCATTGGCCAAACCAAAGACTCCATTGCGCCTCCCCAATCGGGTCAGGGACAACTGCCTGAACAACCAATTCCGAATCAAAACATGTTTGCGTCATTGAAAGAAAATTTAACATAACTTCAGGCACAAATGCTTGCAATCTTGATGAAGAAGAACGTTTGGATTCCCCTTTGGGCTATTGGCTTTTCTGCGGCAGTTTTCTGATCGCGCTCACAGCACACCTTTTGGCCAGCATCATTATCTTGGTATGGTGTTTTTGGCGTGAAGCAATGCTTGTCGATTGGCATGGTCGATTGATGCTGTTTGCCCTTGGCTGTGGGGTAGTGGGAGCACTTAGTCAATACTGGCTTTTCTCGTAACTAAAAATCTTGGCTGAGATGCTGGCACCGCAACGACTGTAGCGTCTCTCATGATACAAAACTTATCTTTGAGCGAGGTTGATCTCGCATCCTAGAATATGGTTTCTTTGTTACCAAAGATGCAAGAGCGCAACGTCGAGATTCACTAAACGCAACGTTTCTTTGTAAACAGCGCAGGACGTGGTTTTATGGGGTTGCCGGCATTGAGGAGTGTACGGGTGAGGGCGCCTAGGAGAGATGTTCTACATCTCTGTTTCACGTCTAGTCGTGTCTTCTTCGCTCAAGTAAGTCTGGCGTGTACCAGCTGTTGAGTTGACTGTAACGGGAGTGTCAGTTGTGGGTATTAAGGGAACCAGTGGTAGTAATGTGGCTCGTCCACGCCTTTTTAAAACTGTGATGACTGAGGCGATCAACAGCATTAATGCTGAAGATCGTTATTTCAATTCAGGGGAATTGTCCCAGGTGGATGGTTTTTTCGCTAGTGGAGATCGTCGCATCGCCATTGTCGAAACGATCACAGCCAATGCCGAGTCGATTGTGTCCCGTGCTGCCAACCGCATCTTTACGGGTGGTAGCCCGATGGCATACTCCGAGCGGCAAGCGATGAAGCAGCAAAAAGTAGCTGCAGCTGCACTTGTCGATGACGGTTCTGTGGCAATCGTCGAAACGCGCAGTGGGTTTCTTGATTCTTTGAAGTCGATTTTTAGCTTCGGCGGCAGTGGTGGTGGTGGTGGCAAAGCAAGCATTGACTTTGCAGTGCCTCCAGACTTTCAGCCGATCAATATTGCTAGCTATGGCCCGGTGCGGATGCAAAAGTCCGTCCGTGACTTAGATTGGTTTTTGCGCTACACCACCTACGCAATTCTGGCAGGCGATCCAAATATTCTTGAAGCGAACTGTTTGGGGCTTCGGGAAATTCTTGAGAAAGCCTGTTCGCTCTCAGCGACAATCGTCGCTTTGCTAGAAATGCGCAAGTCAGCAGTGCGCCTCTTTAAAGATGAAGAAGACGGCAAAATCGTTTCTTCCTACTTGAGCGTGATCATCCGCAGCCTGGATGTGGACAGATCCGATGCTCCTCCAGATATTGTTCGCCCCAGCAGCCTGGATCGGCCTGGTCTGAAATTGCCCGCAATTTACAAGTTGTCGGCAGATTCAGTCGTCACGTTCAAGATGCCTGTGGTTTACGGAGCGGATGGTCGGGCTAAGGTCACGTTGGCCTCCGAAGAAAAAGAGCGGGTTGTGCGCGCTGCTTACCGCCAAGTATTTGAGCGCGATCTCAAAGCTTACGGCCTTGCCATCGGCGATATCGAGAGCAAAGTCAAAAATGGCGAAATCACGGTGCGCGAATTTATCCGCCGCATGGGTAAATCCGAACTCTATCGCAAGCAGTTCTACACGCCGTTCATCAACTCGCGGGTGATTGAACTGGCTTTTAGGCACTTCTTGGGTCGTGCTCCTGAATCCCGCGAAGAAGTCCAGAAGTATTTTTCGATCGTTTCCAGCGCCAGTGTACGGGGTCAGTCCTCCATACCAAGTGGTGGTCTGTATGCCCTGATCGATGCGTTGATCGACTCCGATGAGTACTCGCGTCTGTTTGGCGAAGATACGGTACCGTACATTCGTTCCTTGGGAACAGAAGCGCAACCAAGCTGGAATTGGGGCGCAGCTTACCAGCTTTACAACTACGCAGCTCCTCAGCGCAAAGTCCCTCAGTTCATCACGCTGTTCTCGGATTATGTGCAGCCGCTCCCGAACCAACACTGCTACGGCGCGAGCAACGATCCCCTCGAAATTCAATTTGGGGCGATCTTCAAGAACGACACAATCAATCCGTCCGCCCGTCCCGCACCGATTGGCCGCGATGTCAAACGGATCTTGATCCGCAACGGCAGCCCGATCACCAACGAGCGGGGCAACTTGGATGGCATGAGTGCTGGGGCAACTACCCTCGGCCCGAAGATCTTCAAGCTCACCCAGAATTTGGGCATGCGTTCGCCAAGAATGCTTCAGAATGCCGGGATTACGAGCGTTGAAGGCAATGTCCAAGCGCTGATCACAGCGGCCTACGCCCAGATCTTTGGTCGCCAAGTCTACAGTGGTCAACGCCTTAAGCAGGCGGAAATCCGGCTTGAAAACGGCGAAATCCCGGTCAAAGAATTTGTGAGAGAACTGGCTCGCTCCCAAATCTTCCGTTCTTTGTACTGGGAAAAAGTTTACGTCACTAAGTCGATTGAGTACATCAACCGCCGTCTGTTGGGTCGTCCGACTTATGATCGGCGCGAAAACAACATGCTGTTCGATGTGGCTGCCAAGAAAGGCTTCTACGCCCTCGTTGATACGATCTTGAATTCCCAGGAATATCAAGACACTTTCGGCGAAGACACGTTGCCCTACGAGCGCTACTTGACACCGGCTGGTCTCAACCTGCGCAGGGGTCGTTTTGGAAATTCCGAAGTTCTCAAGACAACCATCGGGATTACTCCCCGTGGCGACGCTGAGAAGCTGATGGAAATGGTGCAGAGCCTCGCAACCCCGATCAACGAGCGCAGTCTGCCCGAGCTGTACACAGATCAAGGTGTTCCGGCTCTCAAGCGCCAGCGCAAGATCTTCAAACAATCCCAATCTCTTGATCGCGATCAATTTGAGGGTCTCGTTAAAGCAGCCTACGCCCAAGTTTTTGACAAAGATTTTGCGAGCTACATTCGCAACGAATTCAGCGCCCTTGAGAGCAAGTTGCGCAACGAAGAGATCTCGATCAAAGAATTTGTGCGGCTGCTTGGCCAATCGGAACTCTACAGAAGGAAGTTCCATGATCGTTACCCCAATACCAAGGTGGTTGAATTTGCGTTCAAGCATTTCTTGGGTCGGGCAGTCAAAGATCAAAAAGAACTGGCCAAGTTCCATGGGTTGCTTGGCCGCAGTGGCTACAAGGCGCTAGTGAGCGCGCTTGTCGATGGCGAAGAATATACTCGTATCTACGGTGAGGACACTGTTCCTTACTGGCAATACCCCGTCTTGCCTGCAGCGAACTACCCCAACTCCTTGCAGTTGTACAACCGCTTCACCCGTCAAGATGACAGTTTGGTGGTTCCTTCTTTCGCGCCGACGCGCTCCAAGATGAACGCCACCCAGATGCCTATGATGATCAGTGGGTTGGCGGATCTTGAAGCGAAGAAGACCGAAATGGATGCCAGCAAGCCAATGTTCATCGAACTAGGCCGCTCCTTCCAGGGCGCTGCAGGGCAGTCGGTGGAAGTTGGTACCAGTTCGCTGCGTCGTCAACTCGAACGGACGTATCGGGTCACGCCTCAATCCAGTCGCACCGAAAAAGAGGTGGCAATCAACGCGATCTACCGTCAGGTGATGGACGTATTCACGGGTATCCCCCCTAGCGATATGCGCCTCAGCGAAGCGGAGAGCAAACTCAAAAACAACGAAATTTCGGTCAGAGAGTTTGTTCGTCGTCTTGCCAGTTCTAACCAGTACCGCAAGCGTTTCTACGAGCCTTACCCCAACAGTAAGGTGATCGATTTGCTGACTAAGCATTTGCTCGGTCGCGCAGTTTTGTCCCAAGCGGAGATCCGCACGTACAACAAAATTCTGGCGAATCAAGGTCTCGGCGCTGCCGTAGATGCGATCGTCGGTTCTGAGGAGTACTCCAAAGTGTTTAACGAGGATATCGTCCCTTATCGGCGTTATCCCACCCTGCCCGCTGGCAACTACCTTGCCAGTGTAAAAGCCAACGATGAGGAACTGATTAGTACCCCGTGGTCTAGTCTTTCTCCGAGCCTTGTTGATAACCCTTTCGCTATGCGATAGGAGCATCATGATGCTGCAATCGTTGTATAATCGGCCCTTGGGAGCAAAGTTTTCCGTCGCGTCGAGCGCGGGAGAGAGTCCATCCGTCTATCACACTGGGGATTGGCGGAATGGAAAGGGGAATTCGTTCCCCAAAAGGAGAACCCAGTCGCAAATGAAACTTCAGGGAGGAAAACCCTAAATGAGCGTTCTTACCAAAGCGATTGTCAATGCCGACGCTGAGGCCCGTTATCTAAGCCCCGGTGAACTGGATCGTATCAAGTCGTTTGTCGCCTCTGGTGAGCGGCGTCTGCGCATCGCCCAGACCCTTACCGAAGCCCGCGAGCGCATCGTCAAGCAAGCTGGCGACCAACTGTTCCAAAAGCGTCCTGATATCGTCAGCCCTGGCGGTAACGCTTACGGCGAGAAGCTAACTGCTTTGTGCCTGCGCGACATGGATTACTACCTTCGCCTCGTCACCTACGGAATCGTCTCCGGTGATGTCACACCCATCGAAGAAATCGGTTTGATCGGTGTCAAGGAAATGTACAACTCCCTCCAGACTCCTATCCCAGCTGTCGCTGAGGGTGTACGCGGCTTGAAGAGTGCTTCTTTGAGCATGTTGTCCGGTGAAGATGCCACCGAAGCTGGCTTCTACTTCGACTACCTCGTCGGCGCAATGCAGTAACAAGCGAGAACCATTTAGGAGTTTTGGAAATGCAAGACGCAATTACTTCAGTGATCAACAACTACGACGTGCAGGGCAAGTACCTGGATGCCGCAGCTCTCGATAAGCTCAAGGCTTACTTCAGCACTGGCGCTGTCCGTGTCCGCGCCGCCGCTGTTATCTCCTCTAACGCTCAAACGATCATCAAGGAAGCGGCTGCCAAGTCGCTGATCTACAGCGATCTGACCCGTCCCGGTGGCAACATGTACACCACCCGTCGCTATGCTGCTTGCATCCGCGACATGGACTACTACCTGCGCTACGCGACCTACGCCATGCTCGCTGGAGATCCTTCGATCCTCGATGAGCGCGTGCTCAACGGCCTCAAGGAAACCTATAACTCCTTGGGCGTGCCGATTGCAGCCACCGTCGGTGGTATTCAAGCGATGAAGGAAGTGGTCGCTGGTCTCGTCGGTTCCGACGCAGCCCGCGAAGCAGGTGTCTACTTCGACTACCTCTCTTCTGGTCTCAGCAGCTAGATTCTGTTCGATGGATGGGGAGGGTGAATTCCTCCCCATCGACCACCCGGAGGAGAACCACCATGAGTCGATATTTCAAAGTGACGGCCTGTGTGCCCAGCCTCAAGCGGGTGCGTGTTGGTCGTGAATTGCAAAACACCTTCTATACCAAGTTGGTGCCCTACGAAAACTGGTTTACTGAGCAGCAACGCATTCAGAAAGCCGGTGGCAAGATTATCAGCGTCGAACTGTTTAGTGGCACCAAGGGTGCAAACACAGGCGTTGGTGCGTAGCCAAATTTTTCAACCTAATAGGGGCACAGCAAACTGTGCCCCTATTTTTTTGCCCAGATGCCCAGGAGGATACAGACCCACCAGGGTTCTAGGCAAAGCCCAAGCAAGCACCCCACAGGCCATTGCCACCAACTAAGCAGACCAAACAGACCAACTGTGAGAAAAAGTGCGCTAATCGCCTGCGCTTTTCCTTGATTGCTGGTAACAACGTGATTTTGCAAGATCATTTTCTGGGACTGCACAGCGCTCCGGCAACGATCAACCCCGATGAGCAGCGCAATGCCAGGGGGCAGATACATCAAGACCTCCCACCAAAACTGCTGGGCATTGTGCAAATTCCAGGTTGGCATGGCGGGAGATGGGCGATTTAGGCCAAAACTGCACCAAGCAAACAAAAGAATTCCCAAGCCAACTAGCCAGAATAGTGCATGAAAGTTAAAGCGTTGGAGTGCCCAAAAATGTTCGAAGTACTGCTCTGTGGCTGATTTGAGGATCGAAATGTCCGGACTCTTCTGAGGTAGACCGATCAGCCCATATTGCTTGAGAACTGAACGGGCAAAACGACGTACCTGAATATCCTCAGAGCCAAGGAGAGAAGGGCAAACACTGAGTAGGGTGTCGTAGTTGCCTATCGCTAAACTACTGCAGGCGATCCACATCAAGACCCGTTCTTTTTCAGTGGGGGATTCGATATGAGGAAGTGCCTGCTGAAAGTACAGGAGCGCTTCACTGTATTGTTGTGCCTTGTAGGCAGATAGCCCTTCTTGCAAGTATTGCACGGCAGTTTTCCCCAGATGTGCAAAATTATAGCAAAGCGTAGAAGGAACAAGAAAGTTTTCTCAACGTCTGCTTTTGGCAGCGTGTGAAAGAATGGAGAATTGGACACCTTGGAGATAACCATGGGTCGTATTGGCCTGATCAATGTGATGCTAGTACTGTGCTTAAGCAGTGCAAGTGCAGCCTATGCCCAAGCTGCGATTCCACTTCCACCCATTCAGTACACAGATAAAACGTTGTCCAACGGGATGCGTGTCCTACTAGTTGAAGATCACAGTTCACCGACCGTGGCGATCAATGTCGGCTATCACGTCGGCGGGAAGGACGATCCTTTGGGACGCTCTGGATTTGCCCACCTCTTTGAACACCTGATGTACAAGGGCACAGCCAATACCAAGCCAGAAACCTTTGATCGCCTGACTGAGGATGTCGGTGGCTCCAATAACGCTTTCACCGCCGAAGATCTGACCAACTACTACGAAATTGTTCCCTCTAACTACTTAGAGACACTGCTCTGGGCAGAAGCAGATCGCCTTAAAACCCTCAAGGTCGATGAGCCGAACTTTCAGTCCGAACGCGAAGTGGTGATCGGGGAGTACGAACAAAATTTTGTCGCCAATCCCTACGGCAAATTGGAATTGCTCATTGACGGCGAAGCCTATACGAAGCATCCCTACAAGCGTGGGGTCATTGGGGTGCCAGAACAACTGCGCTCTGCCAGCCTAGAGGACGTCCGCAAGTTTCATGACACCTACTACCAACCCCAAAATGCCATCCTCGTGGTGGTTGGGGATTTCGATCCAACTCAAGCCAATACCTGGATCGACAAGTACTTCGGTGGTATTGCGAAGGGAAATATCCCCATTCCAAGAGTGAGCATTGTTGAGCCAAAACAGACCAAAGAGAAACGCATCACCTACTACGGAGACAATGTGCCCTTACCAGCCGTGGCCTTTGTCTACCACGCCGTTTCGGAAGCTTCTTCTGACGCTGCAGCGCTCCAAGTACTCGAAAACCTTTTGGCTGAAGGGGAAAGTTCTCGACTGTTTCGTTCTTTGGTCTACGAACAGCAGATTGCATCGAGTGTTTCGGCCAGCGCCGATCTGCGCGAACAGCCTGGGCTTTTTGATGTGTACGCAGTGCTTAATAAAGGCAAGAAGCCCGAAACTGCCGAAAAACTGCTCCAACAAGAGATCGCCAAGTTCCAGACTAAACTGGTCAGCAGTGCTGAACTGGAAAAGGCGCGTACCCAACTGACTACAGCCTTAGTGAGAAGCAGAGAGAGCAACAACAGCCGTGCCGTTTCTTTGGTGCAGGCGACGATTCTCGAAGGAGCTCCAGGGCGGGTGAATACAGCCCTCAGCGAACTGCAAGCTGTTACAGCCGCAGATATTCAGCGAGTTGCTAGTCAATATCTTGTGCCCAGCAATCGCACTGTGATCTACTTCTTGCCCAAGCGCGCTAAGGATGTCCCCCAAAAATGAAACATGTTGCTTTGCTGCTTGCTGGCCTTCTGATGGCCAGTCCAGTCCTCGCTGTAGACACACCACCACTCCCCTCTGCTCCACGGCCTGTCACCTACCCCACCCCTGTTGAACGCACATTGGCGAATGGTTTACGGGTGATCGTAGTGCCCCGTCGCAATGTGCCTCTCATTGCTGCCGCGTTGCTCATCAAAAGTGGTAGCGAAGCCGATCCCACTGAGCGCTCAGGACTTGCAGAGTTGACGGCTGAATTGCTCACTCAGGGAACAGCGACGCGAACTGCCCAGGAGATTGCCCAAAGCACGGATGCTCTCGGTGCGAATCTGGATGCGGGTGCAGGCTGGGATGCCAGCCAAGTATCAGTCAGTGCCACAACCCCAAAATTTAGCAGTGCGCTCGATCTGTTTGCTGATGTCGTCTTGCACCCTGCCTTTTCACCAGCTGAAATTGCCCGAACTCAAACCCGCAAACTCAGCGACCTGCAATTGGCCTACAGTCAACCGTCGTCCCTAGCACGCCTAGTTGCTGCCCGTGTGTTGTTTGGCGATGCACCCTACGGCCATCCTAGTGATGGCACACCCACTTCTTTGCAATCGATCACGCAGCCCGATTTGGTGAATTTTCACCGCACTTATTTTCGACCCGACAATGCCATCTTGATTATTGGAGGCGACATCACGCCCGATGCTGCCTTCCAAGAAGCGCAACGCATCTTTGGGGATTGGCAAGCGCCGAACACTCCCTTACCGACTCACGTTCCCGCCTCAGCTGCTCCCGGCAAGCCACGGGTAGTCGTTGTCGATCTTCCCGACGCAGGCCGCACAGCCATTGTCGTCGGACGAATCGCGATTCCACGCTCCGATCCCAACTACTACGCCGCCGTTGTCGCCAACAATATTCTTTCTGGCTACTCTGGCCGCCTGAATACAGAAGTGCGGATCAAACGGGGGCTTTCCTATTCAGCTGGTACTCAGGTCGATGCGCGCCGTGAAGCTGGTCCCTTCTATGCGATGACTCTGGTAGACAACAAAAAAGCTGCCGAAGGAGCAACAGTTGTGCTCGATACGGTGACAGGATTCGCCAAGCAACCCGTGGAAAGTGCAGAGCTAGTCTCTCGTAAAGCTGTTGCCACAGGAGGCTTTGCTCGCTCCCTAGAAAGCATCGGCGGATTAGTCGGACGCGTCGGCTATCTTTCTTTATACGAAATCCCGCTCTCTGAAATCAACGCCTACATTCCCAAAGCCGAAGCAATCACACCAGTGCAAGTTCAGCAGTTTGCGGCTGCAAATCTTTCCAAAGATCTTTCAGTGATTCTTGTTGGTAACGCCAAACTGTTTTTGGCAGACTTGCGCAAGTCCTATCCGCAAGTAGAAGTGATTTCTGCGAGTAAGCTTGACTTGGGACAGCCAGGATTGAAGAAGTAGACCATAGTACGCCTAGGTCTTCTAAGCGTTCGTGCATGTCATTTCCTTTAGTGCTGGTCATGAGGCTTGTTCTTCCGGAACATTGACAGCTTCAAATAAGTGGGGATAGGCGATTTTTTATTTCAATACCTCAATACTACATTTCCCCATGTGGGAGTGCATAGGACAAACCAAATTACGCTTCAAGTAGATCTGGCTGCTTGTAGACAATCATGTCAAAAAGGGGCTGGAAGCTAAACCAACCAATATGGTGACTGCCAACTTGGCTATGAGCTACCTCAGCGTGTTCTGGTTCAATGAGGATCGGTTTGCCAGCAGCCTCGGCGAGTAACTGGGCTTGGCAACAGCGATCCATACTGATGAACCAGTAGGCTGCTTCATCCACACTGTGGCCAACGGTGAGCAGTCCGTGGTTGCGGAGAATGACTGCTTTATGGGAGCCAAGGGCGCGAGCAATCCGTTTGCCTTCGGCGGGATCGAGGACGACACCGGTATAGTCGTCGAAAAACCCATGATCGTTGTAAAAGGCACAGGCATCTTGGGTAAGTGGGTCGAGTTTGCGTCCGAGGCTCGACCAGGCACGGCCATGAATCGAATGAGAGTGGGCGGAAGCAATTACATCGGGGCGGGCAGCGTGGACTTCAGAATGAATCGCAAAGGCAGCGCGATTGACTGGGTAGTTGCCTTCCACCACATCTCCCTCGGAGTTTACAAGCAGAAGATCACGTACGCGGATGCGACTAAAGTGCATTCCGAAGGGATTGACCCAGAAATGATCTGACTGCTCTGGATCACGAACGGTAATATGTCCAGCGATGCCCTCATCAAATCCGTAGAAAGCAAACAGGCGAAAAGCCGCTGCCAGACGCTCTTTGAGGTGCTGACAAGTATCAGCAGTTTGATCAAAGATAGGTGGCTCCGGCATGGTCGGCTGCAGGCGGGTGAGGCTTTGCATCGCTTAACTCCTGTGTGATTTTTAAGCTAAAAGATTGAAGAATTGAGAAGCTGCCATGGCAAAAATGGTTCAGTCTACTCCTTCTACTTTAATCTCTCATGGGCGAGAGTCTTACTCCTGATTTTCTATATTTAGCGGGGCTGTTTTGAGCTATTGCCAGTTGCCAATCAGAATGAATGGTGCCCAGTAAAATGGGTCGCTGTAGTTTCCAGCCGTTTTCGAAGTCTGGGCATTACGGGTAGGAACAACTCCGAGTCCACCACGTTGATCTTCAAATTGACCCGTCGAGGCACTGTGGATCATGGCGATCTGGGCTTGACGCAATGCCTCTGCTTTGGGCATTCCGGCTTTCAAATTGGCATAGAGATGATCCATGAGTTGTGCGGTACTGCTGTCACTTACACTCCAAAGGCTACCCAACACACTATTTGCCCCGGAACGCTCTGCCACACCTGCCAGTCCCAAGCCCGCTTTTTCATCCCCGGATGCGGTTTGGCAAGCACTGAGCGTTAAAAGATCGAGACTGCGAAGGTCGAGATCCTTGAGATCATCCAGAGTCAATTTCTTGTCCCAAAGCAAGATAAAAGTGTCTTCTTTGCGGCCTGAAAAGTTGGCATGGGTAGCAAGATGTACAAAAGTTGGATGTTCTTGGAGGGCATCTCGCAAATTGGCGGTGGTGAAATTTTCATCCAGATAGGCTTCAGAACGAAATAGGCTACCAAGTCCTTCTACCTCGCTTTTCACCCCCGGCAATGCGTTGAGGCCAGAGCGGGTTTTCGTTAAGCCCATGGCCAAAAGTTGGGAAGATGGATGCGATTTTGCAGGCTTCACTTGGCTGAGGTTCGTGATGGTTCCGAGGGGATAGCGCTCAACAAGAAACTGTTTGCCATCGTAGAGAGCGCCAACAGGAATGAGACGAAGAACACCGTCAGGAGCATAGACTACAGTATCGATGGTTTTGGCTTTGATCAGGGCTTCGATCTCCGATTCTACTGGAGCAAAAAACCATTGGTACATCTGTTGGAGATCTGCTTTTGTCTGCGTGCCTGGGGATTGAAGTTTGACACTTAAAGCAAGCGACAAACGTTCAAGATCTACTTTCTTAACAAAAACGGTTCGGTGCAGAGGTTTGGCATTCGGTGTCAACAAAATCAGTTCCAGACGATCTGCCAGAATCAACGGGTAAATCACTGCCGCCTTTGTATCGGTTAAAGTTTTACTCATCCGATCAATATTGGTGGAGAGATCGGTATCGGTTGCAGTGAGATTTGTCTGCTTATAAAGGGCTGTGGCGCGGGGCAGGAAAACCTCTTGGAAAGCTTTGGTGAGCGTGTCGATGCGGGCGTAGAGTTTGTCCGACGCTTCGCGGAGTTGTTGATATTCAGGGTTGTTGCTGTTGCGTTGGGAGATTGAGATACGCTTAATTTTCGCTGCAAGTTCGCCCTGCTGAGTATAGAGGGCGAGTTCTTGACCCTGGATTTTTTGATAGTCTTCCCAAAGCTTTTGTTCGTCAGGATTGAGTTTCAAGTCTCCAGGTGGAGTCGTTAACGCCGAACGCAGGTATTCTGTCAGTTCTTCATCTTTAAGCAACTCCAACACTTTTTGGGCTTCACCAACACGCCCTTGTTTTAGCAACAAGTCGGCCAAATCACGGTACACGTCCGATTTGCTCTCAGCAAAACTCTTTTTAAAAGCTGCATTCAATCCCTTGATCTTCTGACGAGTGGCCTGCAAAGTATTAACAGCTTGTTTGTAGAAAAGCACAGCAAGTACGGGTTGATTTTTGGCAAGCAACACACGGGCAATGCCCTGTTGAGGCTGGTAGGTTTCTTGAGGACTCCCCAAAGCATCTAGTAACGCTATCGATTTTTGATAGCGCGTCAGCGCCTTGTCGTACTGTTTGAGATGTTCGTAATTTCTGGCGAGGCGAAAATAAATATGCCCTTCCGCATCTTTGTCGCCTAACTCACTCGTAATTTCGATGCCTCTTTTATTGAATTGAATCGCCTTTTGATAATCACCTACAGCATCATAGCTATCCCCTAAGCTACCGCAGACCCTGCCCTCCATGACTTTATCGCCGGTTTTTTTTGCTAGCTCGAAACTTTTTAATTGCAGTTCAATCGCTTTTGGATAATCTTTCAGTTCAAAGTAAACAACCCCTAAGTTGTTGTAGGCAGAGCTAGTGAGCAGTTCTTTCCATGACCCAGAGGCGAGCTGAATTGCTTGGGTGTAGATCTGAATTGCCTGCGGATAATCGCCAAGGCTGTCGTAGATGATTCCCATGTTGATGTAGAGACTAGCAATTACCTGATCATCTTTCAAATTTTCTTGGGCAATTTTGAGTGCTTTCTCGTAGTAGCCCAACGCTTCAGAATAGTCTCCACGATATTGAAATGAGCTTCCAAGACTATCGTAGGCACTTTCTTCGAGCCGTTTATCCCCTATTTTCAAGGCTATTTGCAGAGCTTTTTCGGCAGCGTGAATCGACTGATTATGATTGGATTGGGTGGAATAGATGCCGCTCAATCCTAGATAGGCTTTGCCTTCCATCCCCGAATTTTTGATTTCTTCAGCAAATTTCAAGGCGTTTTCGTAGTATGCAATCGCTTTCGGGAAATCGCCCATATTCCCAGCAATAATACCGAGATTATTATACAAGATCTGTTGATTGGCCTTGTCCCCAAGCTTTTTGTAGAGTGTGAGTGCCTGCTCCCACCTCATGATCGCTGTTTTATAGTCATATTTTTCGGTGGCTTTTACCCCTTGGGAGAATGCCGAATCGGCCTGACTTTCTAAGGAAACTGTCGGTTTTGCATAAACAACAGTCTCTTGAAAAGAACTAGAAATACATCCCAAAATCAAGCCAGAGATCAACAAACGCGAAAGCAAACAGCGACCCATTGAGTCCTCACAAACACTTCAATATGCTAGGCAGAAACAGTCAGGGAATCAAAGCGAAGCTTCCCAGTTCGTGATATTTTTGCAATGTATCGCTTAGATCTTTTCAAGCAATCACGCTAGCCCAAGAGCAATCTAGCCGTTAAAAGCAGCCATCGCCCGAAACTTCTTATAGCGTTGTTCCCGGCGTTCAGTACCACTCAACTTCAGCAGTTCCTCGAGGTTACGAATCAGAGCATTTTTGAGGGAGGCAGCAGCAGTTTGGGGTTCGCAATGAGCGCCCCCAGCCGGTTCAGGAACGATTTCGTCGATGATCCCCAACTGTTTGAGGTCACGGGCAGTAATTTTGAGGGCAGAAGCAGCTTGTTCGATATGTTTCTTGTCGCGCCAGAGGATGACGGAGCAACTATCGGGGGCAACAACAGAATAGACCGCGTATTCAAGCATCAGCACCCGATCCCCGACACCGATGGCGAGGGCACCCCCGGAACCACCTTCCCCGATCACTGCACAGATAATCGGAACATCGAAGGCAAACATGCGCTGCAAGTTGCGGGCAATGGCTTCGCCCTGGCCACGCTCTTCTGCTTCAAGGCCAGCGTTGGCTCCTGGTGTGTCAATTAAGGCAATGATCGGAAAGCCAAAGTGGTTAGCATGTTCCATCAAACGCAAAGCTTTGCGGTAGCCCTCAGGCTGAGGCATACCAAAGTTGCGAGCGATGTTGTCTTTGGTATCGCGGCCTTTTTGGTGGCCAAGAATGACGACAGGATGATCGCCCAAACGGGCTAGACCACCGACGAGGGCGAGATCATCACCAAACAAGCGGTCGCCGTGTAACTCTGTCCAGTCGTCGCAGAGAACTTGGATATAGTCGAGGGTACTTGGGCGCTTGGGGTTGCGTGCGAGTTGTAGCACTTGAGGAGGGGTGAGATTAGCGAAAAAGTCTCGCCGCAGGTCAGTTGCACGCGCCTCAAGTTCGGCCAACTGTTCCGAAACATCGACACCGTTCTCCTTGGCGAGTTTACGGATTTGATCGATGCGAGCTTCAAGCTCGATCAGTTCTTTTTCAAAGTCGAGGGTAGGAACAGTTGGCTGAGACATGGTAATGATGTACGAAATATAGACCATATTAACCCTTGCCCAATTCTAAAAAGTTCGCGTTATCCTAAAAATCGCTGCACTTTACGTTGATTCATGAAGATCCTTGCCCTGACTTGGGAGTTCCCACCACGAATTGTCGGTGGTATTGCCCGACACGTTGCTGAGCTTTATCCCGAAATTGTCAAACTAGGTCACGAAGTCCATTTGCTCACCGTCGAGTTTGGCCAAGCACCGGGCTTTGAAATGGTGGAAGGTATTCATGTCCACCGTGTACCCGTGGGTCAAAGCAACGATTTTTTCCATTGGGTCGTGCTGATGAACGAAGCGATGGGAGAGAGGGGTGGCAAGATCCTTGTCGAAGAAGGCCCATTCGATCTCATTCATGCCCACGACTGGCTCGTCCAAGATGCTGGGGTCGCGTTGAAGTTCAACTTCCGTTTGCCCATGGTTGCCACGATCCACGCTACGGAGTTTGGTCGCTACAACGGCATTTATACCGACACCCAGCGCTATATTCACCTCAAAGAATTTGCCTTGGTGTATCAAGCTTGGCGCACGATCGTCTGTACGAACTACATGCGCGGCGAAGTGGAGCGGGCTTTCGGTTGCCCAGCAGACAAAGTTGATGTGATTGCGAACGGGATTGTCGCGGCAAAGAAAGAAAAGGCGGACTTTGACCGCCAATCTTTCCGTCGTCGCTACGCCTACGACCACGAAAAAATTGTCTACTACGTTGGTCGCATGGCCTACGAAAAAGGTGTTCAGGTCTTGGTCGAGGCAATGCCCAAAGTCTTAGCTGCTTTTCCTGATACGAAGTTTGTGATCATTGGTGGTGGAAATAGCGATAACCTCAGACGGCGAGTTGGCGAACTGGGTCTTTGGAGCAAATGTTTTTTCACTGGCTTCATGGCCGATCGTGATCTAGATTGCTTTCAACAAGTCGCAGACTGTGCAGTATTTCCAAGTCTGTACGAGCCATTTGGCATCGTTGCCCTCGAAAGCTTTGCAGCTGGGGTTCCTGTCGTCGTTTCTGACACGGGGGGATTGCCTGAGGTCGTCACCCATACCAAAACTGGGGTAGTAACTTACACAAACAATCCTGACTCCCTGGCGTGGGGAATTTTGGAAGTGATCCGCAATCCTGGTTATGCGCAATGGCTTCGGGATAATGCCCGCAAGGCCGTCAAAGATACTTTCAACTGGGCAGGAATTGCCCAACAAACTGAGAAGGTTTACCGACAGGTCGCCATAGAGCGCCAAAATTCTTCTTGGTAAATCCCAAAACAAATAGGCTGTGCAAGATGAGCAGAGTCTACTACTTTTCTTGGGCAGTGGACAATGCAACCTTTTTGCCCAAGAGTTGGTTGAGATAAGTCTTCATCAATGACAGTTCGCTGAGATCCACAAACTGACGGGCAGAATTGTCATTCGGGTTGATCACGAACAGTTGGGCGTGGTTTCGCAGTTCTAGTTGCTTGCGCAGCAGCACAGTGCGAGCATCTTTAGAGAGACTGCGGGGCGATTTGCTGAGAAGGGCGTATTCAGGACGCTCGCTTGCGGCCAGCACAGTTTTGGTCATCTCGCCGCTCCAATCGACAACGACAGATCCTGGTGGCGGATCGTAGGTCTGTTTGGCATTCTTGAATCTTTCGCGTAGAGCAATTTCACTGACTCGGATCTTTTCGAGTACCAACTGGCGAATATTGTCCTGCATGAATGAGGGTGCCATGCTGACATCGACCACTGAGATAACAACGAAGCGGCGCTGTCCACGGTAGGTAAAGGCCAGTTCTTCGCCAATGCTTTGGGCCTCGTTGGCTTTCTCGCGGTTTGCCAGAAGAATGGCAACAACTGTATCTTTGAGACTGGGCAGGGGCTGGCCTGTCACATCTTTATCAGGAAGAAACTGCAACGAAAGGGTTTCAGCACAGACAGACGGTGCAATCAAGAGCGAACAAGCCAAAAAAGTAGCAAGAAAATGCCTCATCCCCAACAGATCCTCGATATGGAAACAACCATTTTAGAAGCGAACCTAGGCAAAAAGGTTCCGCCTGGAGAAGCATGGAAATGCATAGTGGGTTGCTCACTGTGGTTGAGTATTCTCTTGGTCTATACAGGAGTGTTGCCGGTGGTCGCACAAACTGTCTATCCTTTGCCCTCCGCTGATGACACGCCTGAAGAAGTTCTTCGTCTTGAAGATCCGGGCTACGGCAATTCCATGATCAATGGCGACAAGCTAAATCTTGGCGAGTACGCGCGGCTCAGTGCGGAACTGCAAGATTCCATTGAGCCAGCCCCAAAGATCAGCCAAAAGCTGAAGGATCTCATTTTTTTGCTGAAGATTCGCAAACTGCTGCGCACTTTTCTGCCCTTTTTCTGAGTTTTGACGAACGATCCATCCATAGTGACGATGAGCAGCGGGTTGAAGCCTGTCTGTTGACAGTGGGTGATGGGGTCATGCTTGCCCACAAACGCTAGTCCGGGAAGATCGCCTCGCGCCGTATAATCGAGGCTTCGATTGGTAAACGGACAGGATGGGCGCAGAAAAATTTGGGATGCCGACGGTAGGAATAATCGGTGGTGGCCAATTGGGGAGAATGACTGCATTAGCGGCACATCGATTGGGCATTGCGGTTGTGCTGTTGGATCCAGATCCGTACTGCTCGGCAGCGCAAGTCGTGCCGCGAATGATCGTCGCTCCCTTCGACGATCCAGAAGCCTTGGAACAGCTAGCCACCAGTGTCGATGTTGTTACCTATGAAAACGAGTGGTTAAATCCAGAGCAACTTGGTTCCCTGGAAAGACAAGGATACAAAGTGCGTCCATCAGCATATACTCTTGCCCGGATTCAAGATAAATTTTTCCAGCGCACTGATCTGCAAAAGGCGGGTCTGCCTGTGCCAGTTTTTGCAGCCGTAGACAGTTTGGCGGACTTGGAAGCATGGGTAGTTGAACAGGGCTTTCCAGTCGTTATTAAAATGCGAGTCCAAGGCTACGATGGTCGCGGCGTGCGTATTGCCCATACCCGTGCTCAACTGGTGGATGCCTGGGCTGCCCTCAGTCATCAGCCTTTATTGGCAGAAGCTTTTGTCCCATTTACAAAAGAACTGGCTGTGATGGTCGCCCGTTCTGAACTGGGTGAAGTGGGTGCCTATCCGGTGGTGGAGACAGTGCAAAAAAATAATGTCTGTCATACAGTCAGTGTCCCAGCCGATATTGACGCACTGATCGCCGAGAAATGCCGCGATTTGGCCTGCGCTGCGGTGGAGTGCTTTGATGGCGTTGGTATTTTTGGGATCGAGCTTTTTCTTAAGGAAGATGGCATCGTGCTCATCAATGAATTGGCACCACGCCCCCACAATTCTGGCCACTACAGCTTAGATGCCTGCCTGACAGACCAGTTTGAGCAGTATTTACGGGCAATTTTTGGACTGCCCTTAGGCGCAACAGCCCTCCACAGTCCAGCGGCGGCAATGGTGAATATCCTTGGGGAAGAATCTATGCATTTAGACTTGAAGGCAATCCTGGATTTTGATGTCCACTTGCACTGGTATGGCAAGCCTGAATCGCGACCTGGGCGCAAACTGGGTCATATGAATGCAGTTGGAAAAGATCCAAAAGCAGCCTTGGCAAAAGTACTGGCCGCCCATCAGCGGTTGGGTTTTTCATGAGCCATTCACCCCTTGTCAGCATCATTATGGGCAGTGACTCGGATCTAAAAGTGATGCGCGGCGCGGCAGAAATCTGTGAGCAATTTGCCGTGCCCTTCGAAATTGCGATTGTCTCTGCCCATCGCACTCCTGAACGCATGTTTACCTTTGCGAAAACTGCCCATGAACGGGGGATTCGGACAATTATTGCGGGGGCTGGTGGTGCAGCCCATCTGCCCGGCATGGTGGCTGCTTTAACGCCTTTGCCCGTGATCGGTGTGCCTGTGCCGATCACAGCGCTCCAAGGGGTGGATGCGCTCTATTCCATCGTCCAAATGCCGGCTGGGATTCCAGTGGCAACCGTGGCCATCGGCAATGCCCGCAATGCTGGTCTTCTAGCTGTGCAGATCTTGGCAACCAGCGACGCCAGTCTTCAAGCAAAAATTCTGGTCTACCGAGAGAGTTTGCGCGAACAAGTAGAAGCAAAACAAACTCGTCTAGAAGCCCAGGGTTGGCAACATTATTCCTAGGAACTGCTATGCAATACCTCGTCATCGTCCGCGTCAAAGAAGAAGCGCCAGTCCATAAATTAATGGCTTTGGTCAAACCTGAGGCCGCCAAAGTTTGGGAGTACTACGTCGCCGAAAAAGTCCGGTCTGTATACTACTTTGCCGATATGGACGGTGCTGTGCTTTTTTTAGAAGCAGCCAATCTTGAGGAAGTAGAAGCTGCAGCCCAAGATTTTCCCATGGTGGAAGCAGGGTTTCTCTCTACCGAAATTATTCCCCTCAAGCCCTACACGGGATTTTCCTCCCTCTTCAAGGCGTGATCCATGGAAGGCGATGCACGCTGGATGGCTCGCTGTCTGGAGCTTGCCCGCCAAGGTTGGGGCTTGACTTCGCCCAATCCGATGGTCGGGTCTGTGGTTGTTCGAGAGGGGAAGATGGTTGGGGAAGGGTTTCACCCAAAAGCTGGAGAACCCCACGCTGAGGTTTTTGCCCTGCGAGACGCTGGGGAGTTGGCGGCAGGAGGGACGCTTTACGTTAACCTTGAACCCTGCAACCATCATGGTCGCACTCCACCCTGTACAGAAGCGATCATTGCCGCTGGGATTCAGCGGGTAGTAGTCGGGATGATCGATCCCAATCCCCGCGTGGCTGGGAGTGGTATTCAGCGACTTCGTAGCGCAAGTATTTCAGTCACTACAGGCGTATTGCAGGAAGAGTGTGAAGTCTTAAACGAAGCCTTCGCTCACTTCATCACTACGGGCAAACCCTTCGGAATCTTGAAATATGCCATGACCCTCGATGGCAAGATTGCGACATGGACGGGGGACAGTTTTTGGGTAAGCGGAGAAGCTGCCCGTCGCTTAGTGCATCACTGGAGGGCGGGCTACGACGCGGTGATCGTCGGTGGTAACACCGTTCGTAAGGACGATCCACAGTTGACAGTCCGGCTTGTCGAGGGTCGCAATCCTTTGCGGGTCGTTCTCTCCCGCAGTTTGGATTTGCCCTTGAATGCACAAATCTGGGATCAATCAGTAGCGAAAACCCTAGTTTTCAGTAGCCATACTGCAAATCTTGCGGTCAGGAAACATTTGGAAAAGTGCGGCGTTGAGGTCTGCGCACTCGAAAATCTGACTCCTGGAGCGGTGTCTAGGGCTTTAGCGGAACGTCAATGCCTCTCGACTTTTTGGGAATCCGGTGGCACTCTCTCTTGGGCCGCAGTGCATGAAAAAGCAATTCAAAAGCTATTAACCTTTATTGCCCCCTCCCTAGTAGGCGGAGCATCGGCACCCACCCCTCTCGCTGGCGAAGGCATAGCGCAGATGGAAAAGGCTCTGCAGCTCGCGAAAGTCAGTATCCAATCCGTAGATAAAGATTGGCTTTTCTGCGGATACTTGAAGTATTGAGAGTAGAACTTCAACTGCAATTGTATCTGGGAGTCTAGTTTGGAACGCGCAAAAGTAGAAGAAACTTTACCACGACAAGTTCCAATATCGACACTATGCCCAACTTGTGCAGCACTCTGCCTCTGGTATCGGCAAGGTCAAACCTTGTTTGGTGTTTGCTTCGATCATGGTCGGGTTGAAGAACTGCATATCTCTAATCACAACTGTGTGCGGAAAGAGGAATAAACTACTTACCCAGTAAGCGCTCTCGCAACTTATGGATACGATCACGATACTCAGCTGCTTTCTCGAAATCGAGCTTTTTCGCACATTCCTTCATTTGGGCTTCTAATGTACCGATCAGCTCTGGAATATCGCCAAGGGCTAATTCTGCGACCTGTTCACTGGCCGATTCGAGTTCTTGCTGATTGAGGCGGCGAGAGACAGACAAGAAATCCAAAATACTGTTATCAGTACTTTTGATAATCGGCTGGGGAGTAATGCCGTTGACGCGGTTGTGTTCAAGTTGGATATTGCGGCGGCGCTCGGTCTCGTTGTAGGCTCTTTCCATGGAGACGGTGAGCCGATCTGCGTACATGATCACGGCTCCATTCACATGGCGCGCTGCCCGTCCGATGGTTTGAATCAAAGAGCGCTCTGCCCGCAAAAAGCCTTCTTTGTCGGCATCGAGAATCGCAACCAAGGAAACTTCCGGCAGATCTAAGCCTTCGCGCAGAAGGTTGACTCCAATCAAAACGTCAAATTCGCCTTTGCGGAGACCTTGGAGAATCTCGATGCGCTCGATAGCCTGAATCTCCGAGTGGAGATAGCGGACTTTGACACCCCGTTCTTGCAAATATTCGGTGAGGTCTTCAGCCATACGCTTGGTGAGGGTGGTCACCAAAGCCCGTTCATTCAGACGCGCCCGCTCTTGGACTTCGTGGAGCAAATCGTCCACTTGCCCATTCACAGGCCGGATCGAAATGGTCGGATCGACAACTCCGGTGGGACGAATAATCTGTTGAACAATATGTTTGCCACTGACGCGGCCATTGGCAGGGTCGATTTCACCCTCCGAAAGCTCCACTTCCCAGGCTGCTGGTGTGGCGGAGACAAAAATGACTTGCGGTGGCTTCTCCCAAAATTCGTCGGCTTTGAGGGGGCGATTGTCCGCAGCGGAAGGGAGGCGGAAACCGTGGGAGATCAGAACTTGCTTTCGGGCTTGGTCGCCATTGAACATCCCTCGAATCTGGGGAACCGTGACGTGGGATTCATCGACGATCAAAAGCCAATCTTTTGGAAAGTAATCGATTAAGCAACTTGGCGGATCGCCAGCCTGACGGCCAGCAAGATGGCGGCTGTAGTTTTCAACGCCATTGCAGTAACCAACTTCTCGCAGCATCTCCAGGTCGTAACGGGTGCGCTGGCTGATGCGCTGGGCTTCGAGCATTTTGTTCTCGCTCTCAAATTTCAACACCTGCGCCTTCATCTCTTCTTCAATATCTCGGCAGGCCCGCTCCAACTCCTCTTCTGGGGTGACAAAGTGCTTGGCTGGATAGATATTCAAGCCCGATGAGGACTGCAATACTTCCCCAGTCAGCGGATCGACCCAGCGGATCGCATCGATCTCATCACCAAAAAATTCGACTCGGATGATCCGATCCTCGTAGGCTGGCCCAATCTCAACCACATCCCCCCGCACCCGGAAACGTCCACGGCCAAGATCGATATCGTTGCGCTCGTACTGCACAGTTACCAACGCATGAAGGAGTTCGCGCTGATCGAGATGGGCACCAAGGCGCAAAGGAATTGAAGATTTTAGATACTCCTCTGGCATTCCCAACCCGTAGATACAACTTACAGAAGCGACAACGATCACATCTTTGCGCTCGAACAGCGAACGAGTCGCAGAGTGGCGGAGCATATCGATCTCATCGTTCACACTCGCCGTTTTTTCGATATACGTGTCACTACTGGCTATATACGCTTCTGGCTGATAATAGTCGTAGTAAGAAACAAAGTACTCCACAGCATTGTTCGGAAAAAATTCCCGCAACTCGTTGCATAGCTGGGCTGCTAGGGTCTTGTTGTGCGCGAGAACGAGCGTCGGCTTGCCCACATTCGCGATCACATTCGCTATCGTGAATGTCTTTCCCGTCCCCGTCGCGCCTAGGAGCGTCTGAAAGCGCACATTGTCAGCAATTCCCTGATTGAGAGCGGCGATGGCGGTCGGCTGATCCCCAGTGGGTTCGTAGGGCGAGACAACTTTAAATAAATTCTCAGACATAGTGTTCAAACGTACACAACACCAAAGATTATAACTTGTCGCATCGATTTTGGGGGGAATGGCAGCTTCGCATCGAGTGTAAAGCACCCCAAGAATAGTCTCCGCCAACCCATCATGTAGAACAAATCATGAACTTTTGTACGGAGGCTGAATATCAAGAGTTCATGCATTCCTGCCCTGAATTTGAACGGATGTTAGTGCGCTCAGGAATTATTGTCCTTAAATACTGGTTTTCAGTCAGCGATGAAGAGCAAGAACGCTGGTTCCAAGGTCGCATCAAAGACCCGATCAAGCGCTGGAAACTCAGTCCGATGGATTTAGAATCGAGAGATCGTTGGGTGGAATATTCTCACGCAAAAGATCAAATACTTGCACACACAAATATTCCAGAAGCTCCCTGGTTTACAGTCGAAGCCGATAATAAAATGCGCGCTCGATTGAATTGCATCCATCATCTTTTGAGCAAAATTCCTTACGAGGACATGACCCCTGATCCTTTAGCGTTGCCACCGAGAAAGCCTGCTGGTGACTACATCCGTCCCCCTAAAAATGAGCAATTCTTTGTCCCAGAAAGATATTGAATTCAGGTCTGTTGGGGTTTAGAAAAAGTCCATAGCCTTGCTAGTTAGGGAAACCCATGAATCGTTCGGTCAATCGGGAAACCTGGGCACTTTCAAAAGTGCGAGAGTCTAGGACATTTCCCGCTTTAACCAAGCACAGGCGAGCGTCCAGTGGCGTTTGACGGTGGCTGGACTGATCTCTAGTGCTTCAGCTGTCGCCTCAATGGTCATCTCACCAAAAATGCGCATCTCCAAAAGGCGGCTCTTGAGTGGGTCTACTTCAGCAAGTTTGGTTAAGGCGGCATCGAGAGCGAGTAGTTCATCGTCAGTTTCGATGTTTGAGTTCGCGATATCCTCGATGCTGTCGAGGGGAAGAAGAACCGTTCTACCGCCGCGCTTTTGGGCATTTTCTTTGCGGGCGTGGTCGATCAAGATGTGACGCATACAAGTGGCAACTACTGCGACGAAGTGGGTATGATCGCGCCACTCATGAGAGTAAGCTGGATTCAGTAACTTGAGGAGTGCTTCGTTCAGCAGCGCTGAAGTCTCAAAAAGGTGGTTACGGTTCTGGCCTGCTAAGTAATGGCGAGCCAAACGGGTGAGTTCCTCGTAAGTCTGAGGAAGGAACTTCAAGACCACGGGCATTTTTACCTTTCTGTGTACGCGAAGGGGCTTGATCACAGGGGAGAACGTCATGGAAGAATTCCGCAAGTTGCCCGTCACTATACGCAAACACGTTATTGGTTTCAAGAGGTTGTTACACAGGAATACAGGCGGTTTCCAAACACTCCCAGGGATTTTTGTGAGCTTCACTACGGAATTATCGGACAGTGAGCCAATTTGCTCCGTTTTTGCGTTTACTCAGGCAGAAGGAGTTGCCCGGTCTCCCAGAAAAATTTCAGAAAAACTTTACAATGTTTGCCCACGCCCCTTTGCTACTTATCCTTCTTTCTCCCTGCTCCGCTCAGGGAGGTTTTGGTGGCAGCAATCGGCGAATTGGTTTCTCCCTCAGTAAGTTTCGGTATGGATCCTAGACGCTGGAAACGCATTGAGGAACTATTCCACCTAGCCGCTGAACTCCCGGTTGTGGAGCGCACTGCGTTTGTTGTCGCAGCTTGCGATGAAGACGAATCTCTGGCTCAAGAGGTGATCTCCCTGCTTGCATTTCATCATGAAGAAGATCAAGAAACCTTGCTTATGGAGATGAGATCTCTGGTGCAAGAGCGTCGTATGCGTATGCAGGCTGAACGCGATGCCGAAACAGAGAATAGCGACTGAATACTCGTTTGCTTAAGTTCGCAGACAGCATGCCTAGGAATTTGCACGAAGGGAATCACCCTGCTGGAAATTCACAAAAGTTTTTGCAAAGCGTGAGCTTTTTGCTGTCAATTTTGCGTTTGCTCCTGTAGGGGGAGTCTACTTCCCTTCGCGTTGCCCTTTAAGTTTCGGAGTACAAGGTATGAAATTCCACAGCTTAACGGCATCTTCGTGTTCGCCCTTTAAGAACGCTCGGATGTTGTTTGCAGCGGGGATCGTAGCAGGTTGCATGACCTTTACCCCCGCCCTCCTTGCCCAAGAAAAACCACCCGCAGCACCCACTTTGCCGCCCCTGCCTGCAACGCTGAAACTCAGCACCACGCAGAAAACAAAGATCACCGAACTGCTCACTGCTGATCACACCAAAAATCAGGAAGTGTTCAAGCAGCTCAGTGATGCCAACATGGCCACTCGCGACAAAGTGGATGCCGTGCTGACACCTGAACAGCGTGCTGCCATCGCCAAACAGCGCACCAAGCTGGACAAGACTGGCAAGCGTGGTGCACCGGCCACCGTCACCCTGGACAAAGCACCTGTTACTGCTTCACTGCCCAAGCTCCCCGATGAAGTAAAACTCACCGATGAGCAAAAGACGCAGATCCAAGCTCTACTTGATGCTGAGAAAGAAAAGACCCTCGCTCTGGTCAAACAGATCAATGACTACCAGGAAGCAACGCGCAAGCAGGTTGCTTCGATCTTGACGCCTGAACAGCGCGCCGAGTTGGACAAACAGCGCAACAAGACCAAGACCCGTGGCGAACGTGTCGTCATCGGTGGCGGTCCTTTCTAGAAAGAAAGCGCATCGCACCTCGTCTGGATGTTCCAGAGCATTCAGACGAGCCGCTCTTAACCCAAAAACCTGTCCCCTCAGCCCAGAGAGTTGCCGAATGAAATCAACTTTTTTCTCGCCAATTGTCGAACCGCGCGAATTTCAAAAGAAAGCGCGGGGCAATGCAGTGCGAGTCGCCATCGAAAGCATTGCCACAGGGGTACCCGACCATGTCACTCCTCAAGTTCAGGCAGGGGAAGTGATTTCACAGCTGGCGGGTCTACAAGAAAATCGTAGTCGTATCGAAAAGTTATACAAAAATACCCGCATCGAGACCAGGCATTTAGCGGTGGATCTGCTCTCTCTTGAGGAACTTGAACGGGTCTGCCAGTTACCTTTAAGCACCAGAATGGAGATGTACAAAGAACAAGCTGTGCCTCTCGCTGAACGGGTAGTCCAGCAGGCAATCGCCAGGGCAGCCGCTAACTTCCAGACCGATCAGGCTTCTCCAATCTCGGCTCTCAAAGAGGCGATTCGGATGGTCGTCTTTGTCTCTAGCACCGGGTTTATTGCCCCTGGGATTGACACTCTTTTGATTCGAAAACTGGGGCTGCGCCGAGATGTAGCACGGGTTCCCATCCACTTCATGGGGTGTGCCGCTGCCATGAATGGTCTACGGGTCGCAAGCGATTACGTTAAAGCCCATCCTACCCACAAAGCGTTAGTCGTCTGTCTAGAACTGAGTTCTATCCATGCTCTGTTTGCGGATCGGCTCAACGACATCATCATCCATAGCATCTTCAGTGATGGCTGTGCCGCTGTGATTCTTGGGGGGTGTACCGAAGCCCAGGCGATTGCGCAAGGCAAAGTGATCATTCGGGATCACTTCAGTCAATTACTTGATGGCACCGAAGATGGCATCGAACTCAAAGTCCATGAGCACGGCATCACCTGTCAGCTCTCGCGGCAACTTCCCGACTATATCGAATCGGGCTTGGCTCCTGTGATTGAGGGGTATTTAGCTCGACGCAAACTGACCAAAGAAAACATCGATCTTTGGGCTGTGCATCCCGGCGGCGTTCGGATCATCGAGAAGGCACAGCAGGCGCTTGGTTTGAGCGACACCCAAGTTGCCAATAGCTGGGAAGTCCTCAAGCACTACGGCAATATGCTCAGTGCTTCGATTCTTTTTGTTCTTGAACGGATGCTGGGCGACGAAATTCTGCATCCTAGGGGTGCTGACGCTGCTCAAGATTCGCACCGTCTCAACGGTCTTGCTTTCTCCTTTTCGCCAGGAGTTGGCATTGAAGGATTGTTGTTCCAGAAGTTCTGAGATTTAACCAAGCTTCGCTTTAGCAGAGGATTGCATATGACAGGTTTGATTGGGAAAAATGCTGAAGGGTTGAAAGATTCACAATCGCCAAGGCCAGGAAAACCTCCAAAGCCAGATTCGCCACCACCTCATATCAATGTTTCACCCAATGTCTGGGTCTACGAAGGCGAAGCTTACGACTTCACAGATTTTATCAAAAAGCATCCAGGGGGCGAGTTCTTCATCGGGCGGATGCGCAATCGCGATGTCACGACCGTGGTGAATATCTTTCATCGCAATCCTGAGAAGGTGAAGCGCAGGCTCAAGCAGTACGCCCTCGGTCGGCCTGCCACGGCTGAGGACATGCACCCCAAGTACAATGCGCCCCCATTTCTATTTCGGCCTACTTTTGATGCGTGGCGCGATACACCCCGGTTTCAGTTTGGCGATAAGTCTCAATTACTCGATGTGATTCGTAAACGTCTCAACGAGCCGGAGATGGTCAAAAAAGTGGCTCGCATGGATCAGCTTTTTGATGGAATTACCCTTATTCTTGGGATCTTTTATGTGCTGGTGGAACTATTGCGCCTCGGTGCGCCTGCTTGGATGCCAGCGCCGCTTTTTGTGCCCTTGATGGTCGTTCTGCGCATCGCGCTTTCGGGGGCTGGTCACTATTTGATCCACCGTCCGCAGGTGGGACTTACAAAAGCCTTGGGTCAAATTTTTGACCTGAACTACATGCCGATGACTCTGGTGGTGCTCGATGGACACACTTTGATTCATCATCCTTATGCTCAGAGTGAAGTCGATATAAAGCGCACCGTTTTCACTGGAATGCTGGAGTTGCCCCGCTTCTTTCGGGTGCCTATCCATACAGTCCATAAGTTCGGCCAGATCTTTAGTGGCATGTTGATCCGCACCACTGAGATCTGGGCACTTGGTCTTAAGGTCGGGATTCAAGATCTCTACGGTTCCTGGGAAGGGGCAGTTCCCTACATCTTGGGTAGCTACGCAGTTCGCTTTCTTTTGGTTGCTGAGTTCTTTGCCTTCTTGATCGCTGGGGATCTGCTCACTTGGATTCTTCAGTTCGCGATTACCCTCTGGTTGAGTCAGTTCATGATCGTGGCTAGCCATGACTTTCAGCCCGATGAAGTCGATACCCAGAGCATCCAGCAGCAAGACTGGGGCATTTTCCAAATCGAAAATTCTTACGACTTAACCGTTGTTGGCAACAAGTACATCGACTGTTTTCTTTCAGCCGGTCTGAGTCCCCACCGCGTCCACCATGTCCTACCTCATCAAAAGAGCGGCTACGCCAACTTGGCCAGCGAGGGGATCGTCCGCGAGGCGGCGGCTGAATTTGGTGTGGAATGGCTGCCTCCCAAAAACTTCTTTGTGGATCGGATGCCGGACTTGATCAAGATCTATTTACTGGTTCCCTCTTTTCCAGCTCGGATAAATGGTCACGGGTTGTGGCGCGAGCACTTCGATCCAATCGCCCTGCGCGAATGCGTCACTTACATGCTGAAGGGCTTCAAAGGCATCGGTTCCATCTAGTCCCTGGGAACTTATACAAATGGCAGGATCACCATGAAATTTCTTCGCTTTCTTCTCCAAGTGTCCTGGCAACAGATGCTCCTCGCTGGAGCAACAGGACTGGTCAGCGGCTGCGGCAATGCGTTCTTGATCTATTTGATCAATCAAGCGATCAATCAGTCCTCGCCACCGAATGCACTGTTCTACTTCGGTGCTCTGGCAATTCTGACTTTATTGACAAGCATTCTTTCTCAGTTTTTCTTGATTCGTCTGGCGCAAAACGCGATCTATCAGTTGCGGTTGCGCCTCAGCCAAAATATTTTGCATTCCCCGCTTACCCACCTGGAAAAGCTTGGCACAAATCGCCTTTTGGCAACGCTTACCGAAGATGTGCGGTTTCTTTCGAAGGCTGTGGCTGTCGTTCCCGTGCTCTGCATCGATTTGGCAACCATTGTCGGCACGGTCATCTACATGGCTTGGCTGTCCGGCGGGATTTTTGTGATTACCTGCACGATCACGGCTCTGTCGATCCTGTTTGTCCAGACTCAAGTGCGCAAAGCACAGCAACTCTTTGCCCTTGCCCGTGAAGAGGAAGACCATCTGTTTAAACATTTTCAGGCGATTGTTTCTGGGATCAAGGAGTTTAAACTGCACCGTCTGAGGCAGGAAGATTTTCTTGATACTGAACTGCGGGAGACTGCCGAAACGCTGAAGCAGAAAAACACGAGAGCAATGGAACGCTTCGCTGCTGCCAATGTGTTGGGGCAACTCACCCAGTTCCTTCTGCTTGGTTTTATTCTATTTTTTCTGGCCAATTTTTGGCAGATTTCCGTGCCACTGCTGGCGAGTTACATCCTGGCTACGACCTATCTGGCGCTGCCGATGCAAAATCTACTCAGCCGGATGCCGGACTTGATCCAGGGCAATGTCGCCCTCAAGAAGATCGAACAGATGAACCTTGCCCTCGCCCAACAGACAGAAGTACTTTCGACAAAGCAAGCGATTGTTAGTTCACAGGTGGAATTGTCTTTAAATCAAGTCACCTATGCCTACGAGAATGAAGGGGGAATGCTTCCTCCTCCGCACCCCATGGGGGATTTCCCGCCCCACCCGCAAGAGCATTTTGCTGGCCATGGTCATCCACCTGAAAGGGGTCTGCCACCCCATCCCCATCCACGACCACACCATGGCGCGAGAATGAACGAAAATGGGCGGGGATTTCCGCCGAGTCTACCTGAACGCGGTTTTCAACTTGGGCCAGTCAGTCTTTCGTTTCAGTCTGGAAAGATTACTTTCCTGGTCGGTGGCAATGGCAGTGGGAAATCCACGCTTGCAAAACTGATCACTGGCCTCTACAGCCCACAATCTGGAACGATCACGCTTAACGGCACCTTGATCACAGAAGAGAACCGTGAGTGGTATCGTCAGCATTTCTCGGCCATCTTTTCGGATTTCTTTCTCTTTGATCGCTGCTTGGGGATGGGCAATGCCGACTTAGATCATGAAGCCACGAGGTATCTCAAGCACTTGCAACTCGACCACAAAGTGCAAGTCAAAAATGGCGTTTTTTCGACGACCCAACTTTCCCAGGGGCAACGCAAACGTCTGGCTTTACTCATCGCCTACTTAGAAGATCGGCCTGTGTACGTTTTCGACGAATGGGCAGCAGATCAAGAGCCACAGTTTCGGGAGTTCTTTTACAAAGAGATTCTGCCCAGTCTTAAGCAGCGCCGCAAAACAGTGCTTGTGATCACCCACGACGATCGCTACTTCCACATGGCAGATCAGCTGATCAAACTAGATTACGGTCAGATCGAAAACAAACTCGCTGAACGGTTCTAGGAAATAACGCACCGTTTCGCGATCATAAAGTTGCCGAATAAGATCGCAAGAATCCGATGGTGCTTTGCTGGCTCAATCCGTAGCATTGTGATTAAGCCTGAGCTGAAGGGCAGGCAGAGTAGTCCTTGGAGATTTTTGTGAAATGTTCGACAGGTGAACCGTTTTCAACCGATGCACTGCGATGGAATGCCCTTGCCCAGAGAGATCCGCGCTCGGAGGAGGCATTTCTTTATGGGGTCAAAACTACGGGAATTTATTGCCGCCCTACCTGTGCTTCGCGCTTGCCTAAGCCTGACAATGTTCGGTTTTTCCAAAGTACGGCTGAGGCGCAGGAGGCTGGTTTTCGACCCTGTAAGCGCTGCCAACCAAATGCCACAGCGCCACAAGCAGAAAGAGTTGAACTTGTGACTCGGATATGCAAACTGATTGAAACCTCCGAAACTGAACGGCCATTGAGTGAATTGGCGGCAGTAGCAGGGCTGAGTCAGTACCACTTCCAGCGGTTATTCAAAGAGATCGTCGGGATTTCACCGAAAGCCTACGGGAAAACTCAGCGGGAAAAGCGGGTGCGGGATCAATTGCAGCAAGGCACATCTGTGACACAGACGATTTATGACGCTGGATTTGGCACAAGTAGTCATTTTTATGAAGGAGCAACGGAGATGCTGGGAATGGCACCGAGTCAATACAAAACAGGGGCAAGAAATATTGCTATTCAGTTTGCGATTGCGCGCTCTTTTCTGGGTTGGGTTATGGTCGCGGCTACAGAACGGGGTATCTGCGCCATCGATTTCGGTGACACACCGGAGGCTTTGACAGCGGGTTTGAAGCTGCGCTTTCCGAAGGCGCAACTTCGAGAACCTGACCTGAATTTTTCAGATTGGGTGGCTCAAGTAATTGCTTTGATCGAAACACCTAAGCGGGGATTAGATCTACCCCTGGATATTCAAGGAACCGCTTTTCAGCAGCGCGTTTGGAAAGCCTTGCAGAGCATTCCTTCTGGATCGACGATGAGCTATTCAGAAGTCGCGAAACAGATCGACAGTCCATCCGCTGTTCGAGCGGTTGCCACTGCCTGCGCTGCGAATACCCTTGCTGTTGCGATTCCTTGCCACCGCGTTGTACGGAGCAATGGGGAACTGAGCGGTTATCGCTGGGGGGTTGAACGCAAACGCGCTCTGCTAGAACGGGAAGCTTCTCCAGGTTTTGAGGCGGTTTGAAGAAAAATGAGTATTGTTACTTGCGGGAAATATGGCGAACGGCACCAAAGGGATGGGGCAAGCCCCTCCCTCTGGACTCCCACCCCGTGGGGGACAGAAGCCTGTCCCCCACACCCCCTTGGCAACTTTAGTGGCTTGGTACTCGGTGTTGCTGGGTTGCGCAGGCTTTTTGGCACGATGCGGG
>JACMLN010000031.1 GCA_014379585.1 Gloeobacterales cyanobacterium ES-bin-313
CCCCAGACAGGCAAACCACTCGCTGCTTGCAAAGCCCCGGCAAGGGGAGGAATATCTCCCAGGATCAGATCGACTTTTTCTGCCGCTAACCACTTCGCTTCTTCGGCGATCAAGTGAGCGGTGTTTGCCTGCAAATCGTGAATACTTTCTAAGGTTTTTTCAATGTTGGTGGTAAAGCTATCGCTTTGTACAAGGCCAACATCAAGACTTTGTCGTCGTATCGAAATCGCTTTTTTGGAGTGAACCGCGACTAGCCATTCTGGGACAGGACTATTTAGAATGATTTCTGCTTTTGGCTCAAGAGCAAGCAACTGTTGAACAACCGCTAAGAGTCGCGTTGTATGACCATAACCATGTACAGAACTATAGAGGCAAAGTTTCACGCAGAAGCTCCTCAGCATCTTCAACCTGGGTCATCCTCCCACAAAAATCATTGTGCCGGTTGTACTCAGTATGGTTTTAATACGCTCCGAAAAAGGTGCAATGCCGGTGCAGATGTAGTGATGTGAACGCTTTCAATTTCAGCAGTCTACTACTCTGATGGTGATGTCGAGAGCGTGTGTCGGAATGCAAAAAGCGAATGTGGGGAAAGGCTGGATGATTGGTGGTGTGTTGCTGGGATGCGGGTTGTTCGCTTTGCCTGCCACAGCGCAGCAGACTGGCTGCCCAGAAAATTTTACTGTTCAAGAAGCGACTATCAGTGCACTTCAAAGTGCTCAGAACAAAGGGCAGATCAGTGCTCAGTGCCTCGTGCAACTGTATTTGCAGCGCATTAATCAATACGATAAACATGGGCCTAAGATCAACTCCATGCTGGAACTTAACCCAGATGCGCTGACGATTGCAGCACAACTGGATGCAGAGCGTCAGGCAGGTAAGGTGCACGGGCCGCTGCACGGTATTCCGATCGTGATCAAGGGCAATATCGCTACCCACGACCGGATGACGACGACAGCTGGTTCGGTGGCGTTGGCTGGTTCAATTCCACTAGAGGATGCCTTTCTCGTGAAGCGGCTGCGGGCTGCGGGCATGATCATCCTTGGCAAGGCGAACTTGACCGAGTTTGCCAACGCCATGGCAATTGGAATGCCGGGAGGCTACAGTTCCCAGGGTGGTCAGACCCTGAACCCATACAACCCGACAACCTACCCAAACGGCCTCCCAGTGCTCAGTCCCTGTGGCTCAAGTGCTGGATCGGGGGCAGCGACGGCAGCAAATCTGACTGCAGTGGCAATTGGCACGGAGACATCTGGTTCGATCCTTTGCCCATCCAGCTACCATGCCCTAGTTGGGATTAAAACAACCTTGGGTCTAGTCAGTCGCAGTGGCGTGATCCCCATTGGCAGTGCCCAGGACGTAGCAGGCCCCATGGCGCGTACGGTTGCCGATGCAGCAGCGGTGCTGAATGCCTTAGCGGCACCTGACCCCAAGGATCTAGTGACCCTCAAAAGTATCGGCAAAGTCCCCCCTGATTACACAGCATTCCTGAACCCGAACGGCTTGATGGGTGCCCGCATCGGTATCGCTCGCCAGTATTTCTACGTCGCTGAGGGCGAGACAACTGCCCTGATTGATCAAGCAATTCAGACGATGCGCGATTTGGGGGCGACGATCATCGATCCGGTGGATATTTCAACCTACGACCAACTGATCTCGGACAGTTCTGTGGTGCTCAACTACCAGTTTAAACAGCAACTCAACGCCTACCTCTCTACGGTCGGCCCGACCTCACCAGTCAAAGATTTGCAGGGCATTATTCTCTCCAACTTCCGCAACTCCAGCGTTGCCCTCAAGTATGGCCAGGAACTGCTAATCACCTCTCAAGTCCAGAGTGGCAACACAATTACGAAGGCCGATGCAGCCAAGGATCGTTTGGAGGACATTCAACTCGCACGCGGTGGTCTTGAGGCTGCATTGCAGGACAATCAACTTGATGCATTGATCTTTCCCAGTTCAAATGGAGCAAGCGTTGGGGCACAGGCCGGCTACCCAACGGTAATCGTTCCAGCTGGGTATCTCTCGAACGGCCGACCCTATGGGGTCAGTTTTCTCGGCACGGCCTTCAGCGAGGCGCGGCTGATCGAACTCGCCTATGCCTACGAGCAGGCAACCAAACTGCGCCATCCCCCTACGGCTACACCCTAAGCTTTAGCCAGATTTCTTTGCTTCTGGAAAACTGGCGATAAAATAAAGTTCTGTGAAGCACCGGAGAGTATTCTGATGGTCCGCGCCGATCTTAAACCTGCAGCGACAGTGGAAGAATTTTGGCAGTGGCGGGGGCACCGTCTTTGTTACTGGTTCGCCAAGCCTGAACAAGAAAAGGGACTTGCTCCCATCGTGCTGCTTCATGGATTTGGAGCTTCGGCAGGCCACTGGCGCAAAAATATTGCCGTACTGGCCAAAGATCGACGGGTCTACGCCCTCGACTGGCTCGGCTTCGGAGCTTCGTCAAAGCCAGCAATTGCTTACAACTTGGATCTTTTTGAAGCGCAATTGCTCGATTTTTTGGCCGAGGTTGTGGAGGGGCCAGCTATCTTAGTCGGGAATTCTATCGGTGCCCTAGTTGCCTTGATGGTCAGTGCTCACGCTCCAGAAAAGACTTCAGGAGCCATCCTGCTCAACTGCGCAGGTGGATTGACCCATCGTCCCGATGAACTGCCTGCTCTGGTGCGCCCGATCATGGCTGGAATGCAAATGGTGTTGCGAATTCCGGGATTAGCGGAGGGCTTTTTTGAATTTGCCCGCTCCCGTCGCAATATTCGTAGCACCCTCAAACAGGTTTATGGCAACACCAACGCCGTCACCGAAGAACTGGTCGAACTGCTCTACGCACCTTCCACGGATGCAGGTGCCGCGAAAGTGTTTGTCTCTGTGCTAACTGCCGAAGCCGGCCCAACCCCCGAATCACTCCTGCCAACCATCCAAACACCGCTCTTGGTACTTTGGGGCGAAAAAGATCCCTGGACCCCGATCGATCGGGGTCGCACCTTCACCAACTACGCCCCAGCAGCGACTTTTGTGCCTCTGCCAGGATTGGGTCACTGTCCCCACGACGAAGATCCTGAGTGGGTCAATCGCTTGATCGGTGACTGGCTCCAAGCCAATGACATCTAAGCAAAAAGAATCATTCTCAATATCATATTTTCGATTAGAATAGAGTTTGTCCAAAATTGGCTTCAAACTTTGTTGGTGTTCGCTCTTAGCCTGCTTGCGCTGCTTGCCACCCTTGCGGGGGGCTGGTTAGTTCTACGTTTCCACCATTTGCCTGCTGAATTGCTCGCTTTCAGTGCAGGAACTTTATTGGCAATTGTTATCCTCGACTTGATGCCTCATATCCTTAAGGAGTGTGGAATATGGGCTTTTGGAGGCATCTTATTCGGCTATTGCGCCATGCATATTTGGCAGCGTCTTGGCGGGGATGACCATCAGCACGGTGACTTTCACCCTCAAGTAGAGAGTGCCAAACAGACTAGTCTCATTGGTGCTGGCGCTTTGCTTCTCCATAAGCTTTTCGATGGTGCGCTGCTTGGAGTCGGTCTGAGCAACAATCTTTCCTTGGGTTTAGGCGTGGCAGCAGCCGTGATCCTTCATAGTTTCTGCGATGGAATCAACACTGTGACTTTAGTACTGCGTGCTGGCCGTTCCCGAAAACTTGCTGCATTTTTCTTGGGGGCGAACGCTGTGGCACCGCTGATTGCTGCGATTGCGATTGGGGGCTTCAATTTTTCCCATATCACCCTCAATTGGATGCTCACGTTTGTGACTGGCACATTTGTCTATATCATCTTCCACGATTTGGTGCCTGCGGCTCTGGCTGAAGGTAGCCCCCTGAAACTGAGCATGGGCGGCAGTCTTTGTTCTGGCATCTTACTTACCTGGGGAATTATCGGATTGTTTGGGGGATGAATCGGAGTGCCAGTCGAGAAACTGGAACAACCTGTCTCATCGCGCAAAAGTCAAAATCATAGACTTCTCATATGAAGAGCACACCGCTCGACGAGAGGTCACCACCATGTTCGACATTACTCCTGAAACGTTTTTCAACCTGGGTCAAATCTATTTCTTTGCAGTCGTCTTGATCGCTCTAGTTGGAAATGCCGTGATGAGCTTTTTCCAATGGATCCAACCGCGTTAAATGCATGACGAAATGCAGGATAATCAAAAGGTCAATTGCCAACATCTGACGATGAAATTCCGTATTCAGATCCAACTCGATAGTGATGTCCCTGCTTCTACACAGTTGTTGAGCCAATTGAGTTTTGCGATCGCCTCAGGTCAATATCCGTCGGGTTATCAACTGCCCAGCACCCGTGCCCTTGCCATGCAAACAGGTTTGCACCGCAATACCGTCAGCAAAGTGTATCATCAACTCGAAGAATGGGGATTTGTCGATGCTCAAGCTGGATCAGGCATCTATGTACGCATCCTCGGCAAACAAGCCAGAAACCACTTCGACCAATTCCCACAAGCTACCCAGGCTGTCCAAAAAAGTGTGAGCGAACTTTTGGGGCTAGGATGCTCTCTGGAGCAAGCCCGTGAGCTTTTTTTGTCAGAAATTGATTGGCGAGCTCGGTGTGGTGCTGTCGTCCTTGTTACTGCTCCAGCACGGGATTTAGGCATCGGTGAATTGATGCGGCAAGAACTGATCCAAAGTCTGGGCATTGAAGTGCAAGTGGTTCCCCTCGAACAGCTTTCTCAAGTTCTGGCAAGCACTTCGGCAAGTACTGTGGTGACGAGTCGTTATTTTGCAGATCAAGCAGAAGCTTTGGCTGCTGAACATTCTGCACGGGTCATTCCAATCAATATCAATCCGTTTACAAAAGAAATTGACGTGATTAAAAATATTCCAAAAGATGGCTGTCTTGGTGTTGTCAGTCTCAGCTCTGGAGCATTGCGCGTCATTGAAATTATTTTCCACGGTCTGCGCGGTGACGACATCCTCGTGCTAACCGCCCAAATTGAGGATGTTGCGAGATTGCGCGCAGTGATTCGTAGCGCCCAAACCATTATCAGCGATCAAGCTAGCTTTGAAGCGCTCAAAGTAGCCGTTGATAAGATGCGTCCTGAATTGATTCGCCCTCCGCAAATTATGTGTGCAGACAGCTATATCAGCTCGGATTCTATGGCTCAACTGCGCCGAGAATTGAATGTGATGTAGTCTTCGGACTGGAAATTTTTTAAGATGCTTTTCCTGTACTTTGTTGTGCGGCGGCTGTCTGGCGAGCAATTTTTTTGCACTAACCTCTTGACCAATGCTGGGAAGTTTGCCAGAATTCAGGGCATCGTCCCAGTCTCGGTAAATTCTCAGGAGGAGCCATGCCACCGTTCTTGCCACCACCACCTCAGATTGCAACAGTTCGTCCAGAACCAGCCTCAAAATCAACTCCTAGCCACTTTCGAGATTTAAGTCCTGCACAAGCCCATTGGCTAGAAGTGCTTGAACAAAATGGCATTTTGCATACCAACCCTGAAGCGGAGATGTTTGGCCCACAACAGTCTGTGCGCCGCGATGAACTGCTCATGAGCGAGGCGCGGTTGGTGGAACTGATGCTCAAGCGCGAACGCCAGCAACAAGCAACCCTTGAGAAACTCACTGCCGAAGTCGCGCAGTTGCGTTCAGCCAACACGGCCATGGCTACAACGCTTTCAAGCCTGCGCAGCGCCCCGTCTCAACTTCTTCCCCCCAAAGAACCTGCCGTGCCTGAGAAGCATGAGGTTGCTCCGCCCATCACTGAAATTTCTGCTGTGCCTGAGAAGCATGAGGTTGCTCCGCCCATCACTGAAATTTCTGCGCGTCATCGCGGCGACGCAACCTCCAACGGCATTGATGTTTCTTCCCTGCTGCGACATCGGCATCGCCTCAGCCAATTTCCCCGCTTGCAGGGATTTCTGCGGCGAGCCAGTCAACTAGACCCTAACGATGCTGACTACGAAAGCTATCTACAGACTTATCTCTATAGTGCTGGGATGACCAGGAGCTTGCTCAGCGAAGCAACTCGGCAAGCCGCTTGGTTAGATGCTCAGGGTATTGCCTGATGCTGCCAACAGGAGCGCCAGAACGCGTGCTGATCTGTGGGACTGAGGGCTGGTTCGTGATCGATCAGCCTGTGGATGCTCGATGGAGCCATGCCCAGGTGCATCTCACTCACGACCGCCCTAGGATCCATCTTCAGGATCTGATCATTGGGGCAAGAGTGGTCGGCACGCGGAGCTACGCAGGCGAAAACCTCCTAATGTTGATCTTTCGGCGTTGGCGCACTTTATGGCTTGAGCGAGGCGATCTGTTGATTGTCCAGCCCGATGAATTGGCCTTGATTAGCAATCAAAGTGCCATTCCTGGAGAGCCTGAAATTCGTCTCCTCACCCTTGCTCATCCTTGTTTGGACAGTACCGCTATCGTGCAGGCGAAACACAGCCTCTGTCGCCTGCAAGGTCAGCGCCGTCTTTTCGGCCTTGGTTTAGGAATATACCGCTATCGGTTCTTGCAATCCCTTGGGGTCGAACCATTGCCGCTCTCGGCGCGCTACGACGCAGGTGATAGCGATTCGCTCTGGAGTCACACCTTGTTGAACTATCCAGAGGCACTTCTTTGTCTTGAGTCCCACCTGGAAAGTCCACCTAATCGGCCAAATAGCCATGCTCTTTCTCAAAAATCCGTTTAAACGCGATCTAGACGACGACACTACAGTCCTAGAACCGCTGCTTGCTGCAACCACAGATCAAGAACTGCTAGTCCCAGATCCGGACTGGGAAGCAGAATTTCAACAGCGCAAACCGACATGGCAACGCCCTGCCCTGTTTGCCTTTGCTGGTTTGTTGCTACTGATTGCTGGATGGTTTACCGTCACTCACGATTGGTGGGTAGCCCACCAAAGCGCAAATTTGGATCGCCAAGTGCAACGCACAGCCACGATTGCCAGAACTGAAACAGTGCAAAAGACTGCTCAAATTAAAGATGGATTCGAGGCATTGCTCGCGGACAATACCCAAGCTGTGGCCGCACCTCTACCCCCGATTGCCGCACCCCCTTTACCACCGACCCGTCTTTCTCCGCCACCACCCATACCGGTCATGCGCCGTCTTCCCCCCTTGCCGACCATGGTGCAGCAATTAAAGTTGCCGGCTCCTATGCCAGCCATTCAAGTTGTCCCTACCACACCTACTCCTAAAATTACCCTCGTCGGCGGGAATGAGCGTGTGGTTCTTTTAGATGTGGCTGGGGAACGCCTTCAACTTGTGCCTGGGCAGACTGGCCCTCAAGAGATCACCGTGCTTTCTGCCAAGAGCCTCAGCAGTCACTACAGCGTTCAGTTACGACTCGGCAATGGCAAATTGCTCAATCTCAACCTCGCCTTCAACAGTAATCCTGCTGAAGTCGCCCGACCCCAGAAAGACGAACCCATAACACCTCTTTTCTAACGAATCGCCATGCATAAATCAGTATTGCTTCTTGCTGCAGCGGGTCTTGTTTTTGCTTTCGCAAATCCTCTCGCTTTTGCAGCGCCACCCCCCGCTTCCTTTAATCTTTCTACCCAAAAAAATGTCTCAGCCAAAGACTTTATCCAAGATCTAGCCGCCCAAGCTGGATTGACCGTCTTTTTTATCGAGCGTGGTCAGGGTCGCACAACCCAAATCCAAGGGAACGAGACTGTTGAAGGAAGTGGAGGCGGCTCAGTATTTAGTGGCAATACTGTAGTCAATACCACCTCGACTACCCCCGGCTTGGCCAACAACAGTGGGGGTGCAAAACGAGCGGACATCCCGCTGCCTAGCCAGTTCAACCTCAGTTTTGGCAACTTTCAAGGGGGCAATGCCCTAGCGCAACTCCAAGAAGTGCTCGATTTGCTTGGGTTAAGGGCTTTTCGTTCCCGTGCCACCTCCAATGTGATTTACGTTTCGGACAAATTGAGCAATCCGGCCCAAGTGGCTGTGCGGGTTCGTGTGCTTTTGGTCAATGACAACCTCGCTCGCGAACGGGGTATTAGTCTCGGAACAGGTTTGGCTTCCGGAGCCTACGATGCCAAGGGCAACCCTGTCGCCTACGGTCGGGTCGGTATCGACCTCGGAACGGGAGGATCCTTAAAAGGTGGAAACTTCCCAACCTACTCAGGGCTTTTAGGTACTGGCAATAATGCCAATAATCAAGAATCTACTCTCAGCCCAAATCTCGGCAACTTGGGGGTGACGAATAACCGGACCACCGTGACCCTCTCTTTGGGGGCGATCGTGTTGCAGTTGCAGGCACTCGAACAAGTGAACGCCCTCCAGACAGTGCTTGATCAACAGATCGTCGTCAACGATGGTGAAACCGCTACCCTCAGCCAGAATATCCAGTTTCGGATTCCCCAAGCGGTAGTTTCGAATGGAGCCGTGCTCGCCAGCACACAGGCGATCAATGCCAGGACAACCCTGAATGTCACACCAGTGATTCTGCCGTCCAAAAAGCAGATCTCGATTTCGGTGCGGGGAGATTTTTCTGATCCCCAAGGTTCTGGCCCCGATCTGGTGATCAATACCAACTCCGTCGATATTCCCAACTTGCGCTTGGACAGTGGGGGTCTGGCTCTCCTGAGTGGAATAACCCGCCACGACGAATCGGAGGTGGAGTACCGGGTACCCGTACTTAGTGCAATTCCCCTGTTCGGAGAATTGTTCCGCTCGAAAAGCCGCACTATCCGCGATCAACGTTTGCTGATCATGGTCGAACCGATCATTCAAGATCAGCCCCTAGCAGGCCCAGAGATTTTTACCGCAGAGTCACCCGTGCTGGAAACTCCGAAAAACTTGCCGACGACTCTACAGACAAAGCCCCCTGTCACCCCCCTGGAGTAATCATGAAAACCCTCAAGATCCAGGATCGACTTTTCCGCTTTATTCGCCAGGTCAGTCGCCAAGAAACTGAGCAAAATCTCTTGCTAGAACTGCAAAGCACCAGTGGGAATCGTTTTTTTCAAGTGGCCTCACAAGTAATCGGCGATGAGTCTGCCTTTTGGCACGCCTGTGCTGCGGTTTTTCTTTCTGTCGATGGTGTTCTTAACGGCGAAGTCCTCGCCAATATAGTTGTCCAGCAAGTTGAAAAGAATTGGGCAAGTCTCGGCCATTTGGTGGTGCCTTATCTCGGACAGCGTGTCGTCCTCAGCGTTAGCCCCTTGAATGTTGCCGAACAAGTCGAATTGCAGCCCCTACCCGTCTATGTTCCGGAGCGTTTGGAGTTGTTTAATCTCCTGCGCCGCCAGATCGCCTCCGGCAGTCGTTCTACCCTTCAGGCAACTTCGGCAAAGTCCCAAGACAAAATTATTCGGTGGGGACAATCTCCCGCTGATAACCAAATCATCCAACTCTACGAAGTGCTGCTCGCTTATGAAGCCTCAGACGTGCGCCTGTTTACCCGTGGTGGCCAGAGTGCCTACGTCGCTGCCCATATCGGCGAAGAGCGGGTCTTGATCACCGAAGAAATTGGCGATCTCGCTTGGGGAAGTGTCGAGCGCGAAGGCCGTGGCCGTCAGATGTTTGCCCGACTTGCTTCCGCTGCGGACAGTGAAATTTCTTTGCGCCGGATTCAGTACGGAAATGTCACTTTGATCGACCGCAATGGCCAGATACAGACTATGCGTATGGTTATGGCACCCCTCGGCCCAGGTGATGGAGCGGACTGGGAAGTGGGTCTGCGGGTAATCAGTCAGTCAGGATTTATTCCGCTTGAAAGAATGCATCTTCATCCACGGATCTATCGCAGTATCACGGGGCATTGGCCTGTAGATGCAGAAAGTCCGGGCAGCGTTCTGAGCGAAATGGAGCAGATTGCCGATACAGAGATGCTTTCGTTGCTGGATCTTGAAACAGCAATCAGCGTCGTTGCCGGTTCGATGAACTCAGGAAAGTCCATGCTTCTCCAAAATGTTGGTATGCTTCGCGCCCAACGTGGCCATCATGTCCATAGTTTTGAATCCCCGATCGAACGCCTTGTCGAAGGCATTTTCCAATACGAAGTTACAGACCAAAACGATTGGGAAAGTTGGTCTCGGTTCGCCACTCGGAATGACCCAGGCGATATTATCTTCGGCGAAATTAATGACCGCAGTACAGCCCAGCGGATTTTGAGTTTTGCCAATGGCAAATTGGTGCTGACGACCCTGCACACCAATCGAGCAGTTCGTTTTACCGAGCGACTGCGTAACTTGCTTAGAGGAAGCAACAGCGGCGAAAACGATGCCCAGATCGCTGCCTTTGTTTCTGCTATGGGCTATGTCTATTGCCAACGCCTGTTGCCGCGTGTCTGTCCTCACTGTTCCACCGTTGAGATTGTCCCCCAAGCGATTCGTGAATCTTTGCAGTGGCAATTTCGGACATGGCGGCAAGTAGGGTCAGGTTGTGGGCGAGGCACTTGCCGTACCGAAGGACCGTTGCAGGGGTATCTCGCTGATCGGGTTCCACTCACAGAAGCGATCTATGTTCCCGCTCTCGCAGAGCATTTTCTCAGACCCGACATCACCGTCTTCGATCTGCTCTGCGCGGCTGAACAGCTACATCAGCAGACCTATCGCCGCACAGCTGCCTGGTTACTCGATGCGGAGCGCGATCACGGTGGACTGGTCACCTGGGACAAAATTGCCCCTCATCTCCAAGAAGACCGCCAAGCTATGCGACTGCTTGCCCGCCATCGGGAGGTCGTGCGATGACGATGAGCCGTTGGACGTTAAAGTTCTGGGATCAGAAGAAAACCCTGGACTTGCTCCAGAACTACCTCTGGAATGCCTCGTTAGGAAAGCCCATCGACCGCTGTCGGGTGCTTGTCGAGATCGGTGAGGCCAAAAAAGATCCCGCATGGCTGGAAGTGGCTTCCTTGATGTTCAAGTTTGCCAAGGAAGGATCCGAAGTTTTCGTCTCCAAGGCGATGCAAAGCTTTCCCAGGCGTTTTCCGGCGATGCTCACCACCTGCGTCCGCGAAGCAGAACTTCGTGGCCAACTTGATGGCATCGTCCCTGTCCTGGAAAAGGCGCTCCGAGTTGAAGTCGAACTTCAAAATAAAGTGTTCGGCCCGATGAAGCGCATTCTGTTCATCTTCGTGCTGTCTCAAGTGGTGCTCGTTGGCGTGAGTGCCACCCAACTCGGCACCATTCTCAAAGAAGTCGAAGGCCGAGATCTCTCGCAGTTTGGTGTTTTCGGAACTCAAGCTGCTTTAATCCGCTTTATCCATGACTTTCCCTGGTTATGGATCTTGGTGGTGACAGGTCTCCTCGTCGGCTGTTGGCAAGCTGTTAAGCAGCCCCTTGTCCAACAATTCTTTGAGGAAATTTCGGCACGAATGACATCCCTTCAGGTGCTGATCGACTTGCGTTGGCTCAGTTTTTTGGGTTCTTTGCAGGTTCTTTTGCACTCTGGGGTGCTGTTTGGCGAAAGCCTGGAGCGTTCTGCCGCAGTGGTCGGCCCTTATTTGGGCACTGCCCTGAAAGGCATTGGTCGCCACATGCAAGTCGAGGGCAACTCTGTGCGATCTTTTTTGAAGCGTGGCCTTTGCGCAGAGCGGGTCCGCCCCGAAATCCGCGCTTTTTTGACCACCCTTGAAAGCATGGAACCCGAGGCGCGATTTGAGGCGATTGCCTCTCGACGTAACGCACTTGCTGAACAAACTCTACAAGGAGCAGGCAACCTGGCTCTACTTTTCGAGTTGCTCGGCTATCTACCGATCGCACTGACCGTGGTGTTTCTTGAAGCATTTATGGTTCAGTTCTCAGTTGTCCTACCCAAATTGCAATAACTTACGAGGTAACTATCATGTTTAAAGCTCTGAAAGCTCCCAAGCGTAACCGCCGTGGAGTCACGATCATCGAATTGACCATTGCCATGATTGTGTTGATCTTCTTGGCTCTCGCCGCCTTTTTCACGCTTTCCAACCTCAGTTCTGATGCCAAGGCAGAAGCGAGTGTTTCCGCCCTCGAAAAAATGACCCAATGGCGTGATTCTGTTATCGCTAAAGGTGATACTGCTGCGATTGCTGCTTTTAATGCCCTGACTGGCCCTGCTGATACAGACAACATTGCTCTCCTGCAGCCCATTCTTGGCAGCAATTTCCGCCCCCAAGCGATGCAACTCTCCCTCGATGCGTTATGTAACAGTACGAAAGTCACCCAAAATATCAAAAACCGTGTGGCCTCGGCTCTCGGCCAAACCAGTGCTGCGGGGGTTTGTACTGCGATTGCTGGAGATGGATTTAGTGAGGGGGGATATCCCGTGGTGGCAAACACAGGCGCCAATACATCCCCTTTTCTCGCCGCTTTGTGATTTGTGATGATTTTCCTACGCACCGACGACGAAGTCAGTGGGGTTCAGTTCGGAGCAGCCTGCTTATTGGCCACCTCCCAATGGGAGACTGCGGATCAAGAGCAGGCGCTGCCTGGGCGCAAGGACAGCGTTGGCACTGTGCCCATCGAGTGGCAAGTGGCGAAACCACGGGCAAAAGGAGGGGAGTTTGCCTATCCTCTGATGCTCGCTGCGATGCGGGCAGTGATCCGCAAAACCCGCCGCTTGCCACCCTTTGTCACGATTGTCGATATCTCTACCGACAAAGAAGCTTATTTAGAAGTTGCACGGATCGACGAGCAAGGCATCACCCGCCAATCACCTCTCACCACCCGCAGTCCTGGAGCTTTGGCACGGGCGATCGAACGTCTGACCACCGATGACACCGATCCGATCTTCTACCTTGGAAGCCGTCCTTTTCCAGAGGGTGAAAGCTCGCGCATTGGGGAGCTTGTGCTTCCTCTCACCAACCATCCTGTTCTGCTCGAAAAGCTGCTCTTATCGGGCTGCAATCTGAATACGAAACTTTCCTTGGTGCTCCTCACTGCCCAGCAACGAGCAATCCTACTCTCCATCATTGGCGTCGCTCTGTGGGGATGGAGTGCTTTTCACTGGTGGCAGATGCAACAAGCTTTCGATCAGTACGGTGCAGGACTAATGCAAACCCAAATCCAGTCCCTTAAAGATCAATTGCGCTCCCTCAAAGTCCAAGAAGCCAGTCTTAATCGAGAGTTTGCCAAAGCAAAGGCCCAACATCTACCAAGTACCCAAGTTGCCGGACTCCTCCGAAAGCTTTTGGGTACAGGCATACAGATGCAAAGTCTGAAGCAATCAGATCGCAAAAAATTGCATCTGACCCTAGGTGGCTCCCCGACTGCCGTCTTGACAACCTTGGGGCGCCTAAGTGCCCTTGGATCAATGAGCGACCTCAATTTTTCCGTCCGTCCAGCCACAGCGACGGACAGCGAAAAAGTCTCAGTACCCATCGAGATCGACCTAACTCGTCGAGGGGGCAAACATGGCTAGAATCTCAAGACTGTATCGCTGGCTTGGCTGGATCATTCTGGGGACAGGCATTTGTGCCGTGGCGACGACCAGCATTTTCCATGGACAAGTTGAGGAAGCCGTGGCCTATGAGCAAACTTTAGGGACGGATGCGGGGTTGAGTGAAAGCCAACTTCGCAGCCGTATTGGCAGTGTGCAAGATCAGATCGCCCAATTGCGCAGCCTACAAATTGTCAATCAAGTCCAGGCGCTTTCTCTGTTGACGCGCCTAAGTAGCCGCTACCAACTCTTACCCCAAGTGCAGTTTCATCAAAGTGGCAATCTACTTGGCTGCCACCTGACCACCAAGGGCAATGAACGGGCGATCTGGAGTTTTCTGACCAGCCTCGATCTGCTTCACGAGCGTTCCCAGGGCAGTGTTGTTCTGCGTGCTTACGACATGAGTACGGGTGGCGATAACACTATTGGCCTCTCCCTGGATCTCAATCTACTCACCCGCCCTTCCGGAGGCAGCCCATGAAAAAACGATCTTGTTTACGATCAGCAGCCCGTGGCTTCACTTTAATTGAAATGGTGATCGTGCTCGCTGTCTTGGCTGTGCTTGGTGGGGTTGCTGTGACAAGCAGCGTAGGCGCAGTGCGAGATGCCAATGTCGAGGCCACGGTTCAAGGCGTTGAACAAATTGCCCAGTGGAGATCTCAAATTGCCAACTACAACAACCAAGGCACAATCAATTGCTGGAATAGCGCCGATCTTAGTTCCACCTGTGATGGGAGTGGAGCAACGGGTACAGTGGCGATTCCAACATTGATCAATGAAGGCAAGCCAGTTTTCTGGCCAATTGTCAAAGCGAAGTGGTCTGCTGTTTGCGACCAAATCCGCTATCCCGACGACTACCGCCGGGTTGTAGTCCTGGTTGGTTCCTGCGATCCGAACTGGGATAACGCTATGCAGATCGGAAGCGATATGCAATATTTTGTTAGTAATCTCCAGACTTTGAAACTTTAATGTTTCTGAGTGTTTGCAATGATTTCTGTCAGTGCACCCCCTCCGGGGAACCATTGTTGCATACAGCTTTCAAGCACAGAAACTTAGGGTTCCGTCGAGGTTTCGACAGGTGCTTCAAGTAAAGTTGGTGTTTCCTGAGCAGGCTTGCTATCTAGCTTTTGCTGGACATTTTCAAGGGCGTCGTGGGCACCTTCGAGGGCTTGGACGCTGAGAGCCTGAGCTTTTTCTTTGGTTTGCTCAGTGAAATTTTGGGCTTTATCTTTGGCCTGTTCGCTGAGAACCTGCGCCCGATCTTTGGCCTGTTCAAGCAGCCCCTTTGCCTGTTCGCCGAGGTTTTGGGCTTTGTCTTTGACAGATTCGCGGGCATGGTCGAAAGCGTCTTTGGCTTGACCGACGGCAGTGCTCAGTTTTTGGCGCAATCCATCGCTATGAAGCGCACTCTGTTCAGCCACAGATTCAGAAACGATGAGACGTTTCTTACCGATAGTGACAATCCCAGAAGTATCTAAGGTATAGGTTCCATCGGTGAGACTGGCGAGGCCACTGGCAACAAAGAGGTATTGACCGATAGCGCCAGATTCGGAATCAAAGAGGTAGTCGCTGATCTTTCCAATGCGGGTACCGCCTTCAGTCCAGACTTCATGGCCAATCAGGGTTTCGCTATGCTTCGACTCTTCGACAATCGCTGTCTCAGGGGTCGAGTTTCCATCAACCATTACGGCATCGGGACCGATGGTACTGAGTTGACCCAGGCTCAAAAGTCGCTTCTGGTTGGCCAAAAAACCAGATTTGTACACAAAACCGATCACCCGATGGGCAGTCGGAACCATGAGCAGGTCTTCAATGCGGCCTAAATCTTCGGTGCTTGTCCGATCCATAATCAGGCGATTGAGCAGTTCACTGTACTTCAAAGTCTCATTACTCATCGTTGATTCTCCTAAGACAACATTCTTAACTTAGCGGAACGACAGCCTTTCCTATGAAAACTCAACAGACGTTTACCGACCTCTGTCCTGGAGTTGTTGACGATTTTAAAATCTGCTCACTGTTGAGTATATTGCCAATTAGTTATATGCTCATTCTCGGTGATGCTGATGCGCTACTGGCGCATGGCCAGCCTTCCATTGAAGGAGTCGATCATGAGCGAACTATCCACAAGACTTCATTCAGGTATCCGACAAGCCCACTTAAGTTGGCGCGACCAAGCCGGGCTTCTCGCAGATCCGCGCTACATAGGTCAGGATTCTCGAAATTGATATGCACAAGGTTGACACCCTTAAGGTTACCCCCAGGCAACTCTAGATCGGGAAAATGCCGTTCTGCCAGGGCGTAGCGCTTCAATAACTCCTGAACATCCATGACTTTCCGCCCCAAGTAGGCAATTGCTTATTTAGTTATACAGTTAACATGAAGAGCGAGAAAGCCGAATCTGGGAAGGCGAGCATGTTTGAGACCACCCCTGCGGCAATGGTCCATGTCGCTGAATACTTCAAATCCCTCTCTGAAGTCAGCCGGCTTCAGATCATCGGTTGCCTGCGCAATGGGCCACAGAATGTGACTGAAATTGTGGAAGCGACTGGTCTAAGTCAGGCCAACGTCTCCAAGCATCTCAAAGGCATGATGCAGGTGGGAATCGTCAGCCGCCGCCCCGAAGGATTGAATGTGTACTATCAGATCTGCGATCCGATTGTTCTAGAACTCTACGAACGGGTCTGCGATCAACTTTCGGCTCACTTTCAACATCGGGCGCAACAGTTCCTTCGGCCTTTGCCGCAAACTACGAATCAAGAATGACTACTTTTTCTGTTCTCAAAAGAGTCGGAGTGTTTCCTTCGAGTACGTTCAGATTCATCAAGATCAAGCAATCTTGCAGGGACATGGGTTTCATATCCAAAGAAAACCAAGTGATGCCGAAACGGCTTAGGGGCTAAATTTTCCGCAAACAACGCGGTAAAGCTATCTTTTTAGTGAACTCTCTAAAGACTGACCCAATGTTTTTTCAGCAGAGTACAAAAACTTTTGGCCGTATTAGCGCTATGCTTATTTGAGTGTAGAATTTACAACATTGTAAGGGGCAAATATGGCTTTAACTGGCGATGAACTATTAAAGTTGATCAAGGAAAATGCTGGTGCTAGTGGCAAGCAGTTAGCAGAACAGGCTGGCTATACGACAACGACGAAGACTGGGCAAGTACGGGTCAAAATGCTCGCCTTTCAGAATGCTGTACTGTCAGCCAATAAGATTAACTTCAAAGATACTCCAAGTGCCGAAAAAGGCGTTCGTGGAGGGCGTAAGGCATCATTTCACATTCAGGTTCAGGGAAATGGAAATTTGCTGATCGGCTCTGCGTATACGAAGCGCATGGATCTTCAACCGGGCACTTACTTCACAATTGAACCGGGTCGCAAGCATATTAAGTTGGTTCAAGAAACAGATTCACCTTCCGATCAAGATACCGATAGTCCAGAGTAAGTCGAACGGACGGAAAAAATGAGCAGTCGTAAATTTCGGGCAACACCCCTGCCCGATGAAATTTTCTTTCCCTGCTTATCCATTTACCCTTCAGTGCGCTAGTAAACCTACCTTGAACTTCAGTAATTTTTGGGTAGTCTTTACTGAAGTTCATGGACTGAAGAATGGGTTTGATCGTTCTCCTCTGAACCTGTTTCAAACTTGTAATGATCGAGATCAAAAGTCAGGATCTTCAAAAGAATTTCCTGATCAGGGTGCTTGTTTAGGCACGTTGCTTTGCCAACTAGGTACCAAGTCAAACGGAGATTTTCGGTTTGCTGTATATGTTGGCATAAATCATTGGCAGAAAATAGTAAATCTAATTTATCTTCTGAACAACCTAAATTGCTAAACCACTTTTCATCTGCGCATAAATCTTTGATTTACTTATTCGGCGTTCTTGGCAGTGCCGAATCTATGAAATCTTGAAATTTGGGTCTATCCTTAGCTTAGATGCGAAACCATATACAGGTTCAGCGTGTTCCAATTTCCTGCAAGTTTGCTCCCCAAAGTTCATCCATTAGGACTAAATCATGCATTCATCTATTAGCAACCGCTCATCACTACACTTTTTAGCGATTTTTATCAGCTTTTTGCTATCAAATGCTTGGCCAGCGATTGCCGAACCGGAGTGGTTGTATCAGCCGTCTGTCCACATCGCCCAAATCGGCTCGCCAGCAATTGTAAGTTTTAGTCCCCTCAGCGGCCCAGTTGGCACTGCAGTCACGATTATAGGTACGAATCTTGGTGGCGTGAATTCGGTCAAATTCGATGGGACGAGTGCGACAATTACCTCGGTGACTAGCACCCAAATTGTCGCAACTGTTCCAAATGCAGCCACGAGTGGGACAATTACAGTCACGAATAGCAGCGGTGCTAGTGACACGAGTGCACTGTCTTTTACTGTCACTAGTGCTCCACCGTTTATTATTGGCTTCTCGCCAATAAGTGGGCCGATTGGAACGTCAGTCACGATTACGGGTGGGAACTTGAATGGTGCGAGTTCCGTTAAATTTAATGGAATAAGTGCAAGCTTCGTTGTGAATAATACAACTACGATCCAAGCGACGGTTCCAAGTGGGGCAACAAGCGGCCAGATCATGGTGACAACTCCAACAGGAACAATCACAAGCATCGACAATTACACTGTTACCCCCACTGGCTCGCCAGCTGTCAGTGGATTTTCCCCAACGAGTGGAGCGGTCAATAGCCAAGTCGCGATTTCTGGTGCAAATTTCACAAACGTTAGCACAGTAAAGTTTGGTGATTTGGCCGCGATCTTTACTGTTAATTCCTCGACACAAATTACAGCCATTGTTCCCAATGGTGCCATCACAGCACCGATTGCAGTCACAACGAATAGTGGAACTGCAACTAGTGCGACGAGTTTCATTGTCACTACGCCAACGCCAACGATCACTGGATTCTCACCAACCAGTGGTGCAGTTGGTACCCCAGTCTTGATCAGCGGCATCAACTTCACTGGGGCAACTGCAGTTAAATTCAACGGTATTGATGCCACTACCTACGCAGTGAACTCGGATATTCAGATATCAGCAACTGTTCCGAGCGGAGCGACTACAGGGCCAATCACGATTGTCACCCCCATCGGGAGTGGCTCTAGCTTTAGTATTTTCACAGTGATTATGGCAGGAGCGCCAATGTTGAGTAGCTTCACCCCTCAAATTGGTGCTCCGGGGACAGTTGTGACGATCACTGGCAGTAACTTCTCTGGGATCACCAACGCTCAGTTCAACGGATTAGGTGCTAATTTTTCGGTTATTTCTGGGACACAGGTGACTGCAACCGTTCCAAGTGGAGCAACTTCAGGACTGATTGCCCTTACGAATGCGAACGGGTTTGGCACAAGCGCAAACAACTTTATTGTGACGACAACTGGCACAACAGGTCTTCGTTTCTTCCCAGTTTCCCCTTGCCGGATCATTGATACCCGCAGTACCACTGCTCCATTCTTGTCGTCAAATCTTCCAGCTTCTTTTATTGTCAACAGTGGTGGTTCAACATTCAACTACAGCACACAAGGTGGCAACCCTACCGGCTGCGGTATCCCAACCGATGCTAAGGCTGTCTTCTTTAACTTTGTGGCTGTCGGACCATCAAGTCCTGGAGATTTTCAGGCATGGCCATTTGGCAGCCCAATTCCAACAGCAAGCGTGCTCAACTACACCAATCTTTCTGGACTAAACATCGCCAATGGTATTGTTTTGCCTGTCTGTGATCTTTCGATAGCGACCTGTACAAAAGATTTAACTGTACAGTCAAATCAATCGACCATTCAGTTAGTTGTGGATGTAGTGGGCTACTTTCGTTAGGAGTCGGGAATCAAAACCCAATGCGCTTCCCATCGCTCAACCAGACCTCTCTCGATGATCCCCCTCCAATTCCACATCACCACGCGGTAGCGCCATGAGCCTGGGACGCGCAGCGTCATACCTACCGTGCCACCAGTCCACAGATTTGGGTGTTTGCGCCATGAGCCTGGGACGCGCAGCGTCATACCTACCGTGCCGCCAGTCCACAGACTGTGCTAGTTGCGCACCCGCCCGCAACGTGGGAAGAGGACTGCGCAACCCAGCAACACCAAGTATCAAGCCACTAAAGTTGCCAAGGGGGTGTGGGGGACAGGCTTCTGTCCCCCACGGGGTGGGAGTCCAGAGGGAGGGGCTCGCCC
>JACMLN010000188.1 GCA_014379585.1 Gloeobacterales cyanobacterium ES-bin-313
AGCTTGGCAAGATCTGGCTTGGACTTTTTGAGGTCGCTAATATTTTGCTCAATGTCCGTCTGGCTGAAATAGAAAGGGATGAGCTGTTTGCCATCTTTCTCAAAAGTGACATAACCCTTGGCTTTGCCTTTTCCGTCGCTGCCCATGGCATAGAACACGGGGATACCCGGAAAACTTGTCGCCTTCGCATCGACTTTCTTAAAGAGCGTCAGGGCGTAGCTGAGGGTCTTCGAGTCGGTGAGAAATTCAAAGTTGAGCTTGTTGTCTTTTTTCTTCGCTTCTTCGCGGATTGCTTTAAATGCCAGACCAAGGCTGATGACGATAATTTGTGCATCTTTAACAGAAGCATTATCTTTTTTGATGTTGGTGTAGGTGTCCTGCGCCCGTTTTTGATCCATGAACAGCAGGAGCAGCGGGACATCTTTTTGGGCTTTGTCTTTGACATTGACGATCAAAGGATTGCCCTTCGGGTCGGTAATCATAAAGACTGGGACATTACTGAGCTTCTGGACGACTTGATCTTCGGTCAAGGCAGCCACAGGCTGACCGTTGAGGGTCGTGGCAAGCACGGTTAGGGCGAGGGCAAGCCCAACCAGTTTATGAAATGCACGCATCGCTAAGCAATCTCCAATCAACATCTATCAGCAGGTCAAGGACTGAGTTTACAGGAACCAGGTTCCAGGGCGCTAGGGCTTCGGTGCAGTCTTTTGCAGTTTTTGTACGTATTCAAGGGCTGACTTTGCTGGGACAAAGGTGATCTTCTCTGCATCTGAATCATTCTTGCCTCCCAGCATCGTACCAACGATTGCATCGAGGGTGGCGACTTGGATCGAAAGCTCTTTGGGTAGATTTTTGCCACTTTGCTTAAGCTGCACAAGGTTCTTTTGTAGATCATCCTCGGAGAAGAACATGGGCAAGTATTCTTTGCCATCGCGCTTTAAGGTGAGAATACCTTGCTTTTTCGGATCAGAACCACCAGAAACGAAAAAGAGAGGAACACCCACAAAATTCTTCACTTTGGGATCTTTCTTCTGGGCGAGTTCAGTGGCCATGGTGAGGTCTTTGGTGTTGCTTAAAAACTGAAAGCGCACCTTGTTGTCTTTTTTCTTAGCCTGTTCTTTGACAATTTTGTATGCCTGACCAAGGCTCACCAGCCCGATGCGGTAGTTCTTCGCCGCAGCCGCATTTTGGGTTTGAAAGACTTCCATCGCTTTTTGAGCAACTGCTGCATCCAAGTAGAAGTTCAAGTAGGCAACATTCTTGTCCGTTTTTGGGGTCAGCAGCAGGGGCTTGCCTTTGTTATCGACGATGGAAAAAGCTGGAATCGCATTGAGTTTGGTGATCACTTCTTTTTCGGACAGGGCAAATGCAGGCAACCCAGGCCAGAGAAGTGCGGCGCTGAGAAGGCTTCCTAGGAGCATTGAGCGAATGCCAAAAAGTTTCATGGTGATACTTGCGGATTGCAGGGCTATATTAGCTCAATTGTCCCCCTTTTTTGGCGACTTGTGATCGACCTGTACTTGATACGCCACGGCATTGCCGAGGCGGTTGGCGAAGATCTTGCCGATGAGAAGCGCGTTCTAAGCGCCGAGGGTCGGCAAAAGACGAAACTAGTGGCTCGCCGTCTTTTTGCCTTGGATGTTCGCTTCGATACCTTGCTCACCAGTCCGCTCGTACGGGCATGTCAAACAGCGGAGATTTTGGTGCAGGAGCAGCTTGCCGCAAAGTGCGAAGTTTTTTCTCCCCTTGCCCCCAGTGGAACACTCAGCGATCTTCGCAACTGGCTAGCAACCCAAAAAAGTCGTTCTATTGGCTTAGTCGGCCATCAGCCAGGGCTGGGGCTATGGGCAGAAGCCCTGATTTGGGGAAGTGCACAGCGAGGCTTCGAGATTAAAAAAGCAGGTGTGGTTCGCCTCGCCCTCGAAACGCCCCAATCTTTGGCCGAGCTTGTCTGGTTCTTGCCGCCAAAAGTGCTGTTATGAGTCTTCTTGCCCTGGATTTAGGCACAACCGGTATTCGTGCCCAACTTTTTGACCGCCAAGGCCAACCTGGTTTCTCGGCTTACCAGGAACTTCCTCAGATCTATCCCCAACCGGGCTGGGTGGAACACGACCCTGAAATTATCTGGCAACTGACCCAACAGGTGATCGCGCAAGTCGTTGCCCACAGTCCCGAAATCATCCAGGCCATCGGGATTACCAACCAACGCGAGACCTGTTTGCTCTGGGATAGCCGCACGGGAATCCCTCTAGGTAACGCCATTGTTTGGCAGGATCGGCGCACCAGCGACCTTTGTACCCAACTGCGCCGCGAAGGGTGGGAGTTGCCAATTCAACAGCGCACGGGTCTGGTGATCGATGCTTATTTTTCGGGCACCAAACTCGCCTGGATGCTCAAGCACTACCAGGCAGACCCGCAGGCGATCAAAGCAGGCACTATCGACACCTGGATTCTTTGGAAGCTGACGGAAGGCCAAGTCCACGCCACCGACACCAGCAATGCCAGCCGGACGATGCTTTTTCACCTCCAGACGCTCAACTGGGATCCGACCCTACTAAAACTCTTAGAAATTCCTAGCGAAATTTTGCCGACGGTGAAACCCTCGGTGGGTTTCTTCGGCGAAACAAGCATCTGCGGTTATCCAGTGCCGATCACTGGAGTTCTCGGCGATCAACAAGCGGCTCTCTTCGCCCACGGCTGCGACCGACCGGGGTTGGTGAAATGTACCTACGGCACCGGATCGTTCCTGGTTGCCCACACCGGAAAAGCTCCGGTGCTTTCAAAGCATCGCCTCGTTGGTACCGTCGCTTGGAGTATCGGCAATCAGACCGGTTATGCCCTCGAAGGGTCGCTGTTTACGACTGGAGCCAGTGTGCAATGGCTACGAGATGGTCTCGGGATCATCGCCAGTGCCGAGGAAACCGAAGCTTTAGCCACGAGTATCAGCGATAGTGGCGGCGTTGCTTTCGTTCCTGCCCTCAGTGGACTCGGTGCCCCCCACTGGGATATGGAAGCCCGTGGATTGCTCATTGGCCTCACCCGTGGTAGTGGCCGTGCCCAGATCGTCCGCGCCGTGTTGGAAGCAATTGCTTTTCAGGTGCGCGAAGTCACCGATGCCCTCGCCCTCGATACAGATGTCCCCATTGCCAAACTGAAAGTCGATGGTGGTGCTGTGCGCAACAACTTTTTGATGCAATGGCAGGCCGATGTTCTCGGTGTCCCTGTGGAACGCCCGAAAAACATTGATACAACAGTGCAGGGTGCGGCCTTTGCAGCGGGCTTAGGGGCTGGCCTCTTCCAGGATTACAGCGCACTGGTCAACAGCCGCCCCATCGACCGCATTTTTGAGCCAGGGGACAACCAACTTGCTGCCCAGGCAGGTTTCTCTGTCTGGCAACGGGCTGTCGAGCGCGCCAAGCACTGGGCTTAAAACCTTAACCCAATCTTTCCGCTCTGGTCATACCGATTCGTGATCGCAATGAGTGGCCGAGGCAAAACCCAATGCCCCTCCCATCGCTCACCCAAACCTCTCCCAATCCCCCTCCCATTCCGCATCACCACGCGGGGAAATTCAAAATTCAAAATTAAGAATTCAAAATTTTGAATTTTGAATTCTTAATTTTGAATTCAATGGTTTTCGCCATGAGCCTGGGACGCGCAGCGTCATACCTACCGTGCCACCAGTCCACAAACTGTGGTGATTGCGCATCCGCCCGCAACGTGGGAAGAGGACTGCGCAACCCAG
>JACMLN010000032.1 GCA_014379585.1 Gloeobacterales cyanobacterium ES-bin-313
CAGACTGCACTTAGTCGCATCAAGACAGTGCGGATGATCGAGCAGGCCGTACATCACCCGCTGTACTGCTATGCCGGAAGTTTGGATCTGCTGGCCGGGGTGGAATTTACAGACCAACTCACAAAAGAAACAGCAGAGAGAAGCGTCCTGATCGACTGGAAGACCTCTGGCAAGACGAAAAAGCGCGAATGGCTGGGGGACTATACCCTACAACTTGCCGCCTATTGGTTGGCCACCAATCTACAAACCGACCATCCAATCCCTGAAGCCTGGATCGTCATCGTTCACCCCAACGGTGCCGCACAGATTCATCGCTTTCTTTCCAAAGAACTCGAATCTCTCTCCAAATCCTGGCTTCGTCGGTTGCATGAGTTCTGGGAACTCAACCCAGAGCACCCCCTCGCTGAAAATGCATCTCAGGAAACGCTCTCCCAAATAGCCTTCTAGATAACGGCCAAAACTTCCAACTCCGACCAATCAACCAACAACCACCGATCCAAGGGGGTGATTTTCATGCGTTCCTGCGCGGCTGCTCCTGCTCTGAATATCATTCTTCAAGCCCGTCGCGCTTGGTTGGCTGCTCTGGCTGGAGATCTCTGGCTGGATGGCTATCGAGTGTACGCAGACACCTACGGGGGGAACAACAGCCCGATAACTCTGGATGGTTTTGGAAGGGTTCTAGCTGATCCGGTTGGTTGCTATCGGTTGTTAAAAGGTCATGGTGCTTGCCGCTGGGAAGAACTGAGCACAGACGAGAAATTCATATCGTTTCTCCGAGAGACCCTACTCCGCTACGCAGCGGAGTAGGGAGGAATAGGAGCGCCAGTTGCAGACTGGCAACTCAAAGTTGGATAAGTTATCTCTCTGTCACCTCAGAAGATTTTCTCTGCCCAGTACCACGCTGCACTAGAGCGTTGCCGCTGCCAGCAACCATTACTAGGCGACTACCGAAAGCCATTGGACTTCAAAGCATTGCGCACTGCTTGCGCACTGCTTGCGCTGGCTTGCCGTTAAAGTACAGTTTCAAGCGGTTGTCTTCCACGTTGTCACTCTTGCAACCCCAAAATCCTTTTTAACCAGTAATCAGTTTTTTTGTATTCTTCAGGTTCAACAGCACCAATAAAAATTCGAATAAAGTGATGGTTACTTGCTTAGGATTTAAATAATTTTTGCAGCGCAGATCATTCTAAAGCCTGGTCAAAATGCTTTGATTGACTTACTTAAGACTTCACTAACGCTGTATTTTCATGCCAACAGATCCTGAACAACCTTCTTCAACTGATGTTTCTAGTTCTCAGTCAACTGGTAGATTTCCGGTGGTTGGAATCGGCGCTTCAGCAGGAGGAATAGAAGCCTTTACGCAGTTGCTCAGTGCGCTTCCAGTAAACACTGGCATGGCTTTTGTCCTTATCCAACACTTGAGTCCTAGCTATCACAGTTTGCTCACTGAGATTTTGAGCAGGACAACCAGCATGAGTGTGACTGAGGTGCAAAATGGCATGTCTGTCGAGCAAAACTGCGTCTATGTGATCCCACCAGACTGCAAGATGTCAATTATAAATGGCGTGCTCCTCCTCTCCCCACGCGTAAAAACTGCCGGAAAATTCATGCCCATCGATTCTTTCTTCACGACTTTGAGTGAAGATTTTGGCAGCCTGGCGATTGGGGTTGTGCTCTCAGGGACAGATGGCGATGGCGCTTTGGGGCTAAGGGCGATCAAGGCCAGTGGTGGATTGGCCTTTGCCCAAGACGAAGCCTCTTCACAATTTCCGGGTATGCCTCACAGTGCAGCGCAGACAGGACTTGTGGACTTTATCCTCCCACCACAAGCGATTGCGGCTGAGTTGGCGCGGATCGCCCACCATCCGTATTTACGGCCTACGGAGGCACTAGAAGAGATTCCAGGGAGCGAAGAAACCAGGCTTGCCGTTGTTGCTATGCTCTACGCTGCCACTGGAGTGGATTTTAGCCAGTACAAACGTCCAAGCTTCACGCGGCGGCTGCAACGGCGTATGGCACTGCACCAGCTCCAAGCACCTCAGGAGTACGTCCGCTACCTGGAAAGCCATCCAGAGGAGATTCAGGTACTTTACCGGGATGTATTGATCAGTGTCACATCCTTCTTTCGCGATCCAGAAGTCTTCGAAATGATTAAAAGTACCGTCTTTCCAACCATGGTTGACGACGGCACTCGAACTCTGCCTATTCGAATTTGGGTGGCGGGATGCGCAACAGGGGAAGAAGCCTATTCCTTGGCGATTTGTTTGCTGGAACTTCTCCAAGAGCGGTCTTTGCGAATCGCGGTTCAAATTTTTGGTACCGACATTAGCGAGCAGGCAATTGGTTTGGCCCGTAACGGACTCTACCATTCCACCCAGATTGAGGGTGTTAGCCCAGAGCGGCTGCAACAGTTTTTTGTCCCCCTCGATGGCGGCTACCAAGTGACAAAGCAAGTCCGAGAACTATGTGTCTTTGCTCGCCACGACTTGCTCAGCGATCCGCCTTTTTCCCAGATGGATCTGGTGACTTGCCGCAATGTGCTGATCTACTTTGCGCCACTTGGTCAAAAGCGCGTGCTCACCACTTTTCACTACAGTCTTAAGCCGACGGGCTATCTGTTGCTCGGTACGAGTGAAACCCCTGGTGGGGCTGCGGATCTCTTTAATCGAGCGGATACAAAGATTAAGCTCTACACGCGAAAACTAGTTCCGGCACGGTTACCTCTTGAATTCGCGATGAACTCCTCCACAACGACTGAAACGAGGGTTGTTAGACAAGAGGAAATAGGGGACATCTCAAATGATTTCGACCTCCAAAAAGAAGCCGATCGGCTCGTCTTGGCCCGCTACTCACCTGCTGGTGTGATCGTCAACGCTGACGAAGAAGTGCTGCACTTTCGTGGCCAGACAGGTGCCTACCTCGAACCTGGTCCAGGTCGAGCAAGCCTGAATCTGCTCAAAATGGCCCATCCTGGTCTGCGCGCAGAACTTCGAACTGCTTTACAGCAAGCCAAAAAACTGTCTGTTTCTCAGTCTAAGTCGGACATCCCATTGAATGAGCCAGAGCGGGAGCGGCGGGTGCGGATCGATGTCGCTCCTTTTAGACCTGCTTCCGGAGAATCCTACTTTCTAGTGCTGTTCACAGAATTGCCGCCGCCAGTGCTTGTCGAAGGGACAAGTTCCGGCAGTACCAAAAATAGAAATGCTGACCAGCGCCGCATTCTAGAACTCCAACAGGAACTGATTGCCAAAGAAGAGTATCTGCGCACCGCCATTGAGGAATCGGAAACGGTAAACCAAAACCTCAGAATCGCCAACGAAGAAATTCTCTCCAGTAATGAAGAGTTGCAGAGTACCAACGAAGAACTACAAACCGCAAAAGAAGAAATTCAGGCCACTAACGAAGAACTGCAAACGATCAACCAAGAACTTCAACGCCGCAACCAGGAATTAGACTAACTCGGCAGCGATCTGCAAAACCTGCTTGCCAGCACCCAGATTCCAATTGTGATGCTCGATGGTGGGCTGCGAATCCGGCGATTCACCCCGCTCGCAGGCACATTGCTTAACTTGATCCCCACAGATGTTGGTCGGCCCATCGGCGATATCAACCTTCAGTTGAGCGTCTCCGACCTACCAAAGCTGATTGTGCAGGTGATCGGCACCCTCAATACCTACTCTCAAGAAGTCCAAGACCGAAATGGTTGCTGGTACGAAATGAGCATCCGACCCTACCGCACTCTAGACAACAAGATTGAAGGAGCCGCAATCGTGCTGGTGGACATCGACGAGAGTAAGCGAGTCGCTGAGAAGCTCAAAGCCTCCCGCGACTACGCCCAGAGTATCGTCGAGACTGTCCGCGTCCCCCTCCTCGTAATGGATGATGAACTGCGGACTGTCACAGCAAACCAGGCATTCTACGATCTATTCCAGACGACAGTTCCTGAAACTGAGGGACAGCTATTCTTGGCCCTCGATAATAGTCAGTGGGATATCCTAGCACTGCGTTTGTTGTTAGAGAACTTGCTCTCTAACAACGTGCAACTCCTCGACCATGAGGTAGCGCAGCAGTTTGAAAAAATTGGCAACAGGACCATACTGCTCAATACCCGCGAGATCTTGGGCACTGATCGCGGTCGCTTGATCTTGTTGGCCCTCGAAGATATTACTGAGCAAAAGCAAATTGTCGAAAGCCAACGCAGGGCTTTGCAGAAGGAGTACGAACTGGGCGAACTCAAATCGCGTCTTATCGCCATGGCCTCCCACGAGTTTCGTACCCCCCTCAGCACGATCATGCTCTCGACCCAGTTGCTGATCGGCAACGACCCCAGGCAATCTGCTGACAAGCGCCTCACGCACCAGCAACGCATCGAAAGGGCAATTATTCAGATTACCAACTTGCTCGACGGTATCTTAAATGTTGGTCGTGCCGCAACTGAGCAGATTCAGATCCAGCGGGTGACTCTCGAACTCGACAGCTTCTGCCGCCAAATCATCGACGAAATGCAGAGTATTACCACACCCCAACGCATTGTATTAGTTAGTAATCAACCAGGGCAATCTGTCAGTCTCGATGCCAACATACTCAAGTAGATCCTGACAAATTTGATCACCAATGCACTTAAGTATTCTGCTGCAGATAGCATAGTGCGCCTAGAAATAGCATGCCATGATCTGCAAGTGATCTTTAAGGTTGTCGATCAAGGTATCGGAATCTCCCCTGAAGATCAAGAACATTTGTTCGAACCGTTTCATCGCGGACAAAATGTTGGCAGTATCCCTGGCTCTGGACTAGGACTTGCAATTGTTAAGCGCCTTGTCGAGATCTTAGCAGGCCAGATCGCCGTCGAAAGCCGTCCCGATCTCGGAACAACTTTCACCGCTACCTTTCCCTTAGATGAGGCCGTCTCAGAAAACGGATTGTAAAGCACGTTAAGGCGATGGAAAGGGACGCATATGATCTGAACTTCCCCCTGCGGATCGATGCTTGGTTTCTCTTTTTCCTGTCCTTTAAGTCCCATTTGCGGAAACACTACTTGGCTATTTCCAGAAAACTACTGTTCAGCAATCAGCGCTTGGCTAATCAGCTTCCTTGATCACAGCAGGCAGACTTTTGCGCACCAGGGCATTGAGTACCTGAGAAAGCTGACCCTGAGTGCGTAGATACTCCACGAGATCCGCATCGAGAGTGACACTGACTTTCACTTTGTCTTCACTGGGACGACCTGCCCCCAATCGCTTTCCTCCACGCGGCATTGAACCACCCTCATTGATTATATCCTACTATATCCAAAATCTTTCCACAGAGCAAGATAAAGGCTTGACTTTATCTCTTTGATTTGGTAGGAAATAATCAAATAAGCGGTTGTCTCCATGCCTCGCGTTCTAATCTACTGGCATTAAACCTCCGAACCAGGACTCTTCCATGTCGTTGGCTATGCAGATGGTCAAGTCAACCCGCTTCTCCCAACTGAACAGCCAGATCGATTGATTAGCCATCTGCCAAAGGTAGCTGAGACAAGATCAAAGAATGCTCATAGGACGTAATTTCAAATGGGTTTCCATCTGGATCGCTGAAGTATATTGACCATGAGACTTCATGATTGACTAATTCGATTTCGTGGCCAAATACTCTGCTCAGATGATTACGCCATGCAAGAAACTCGTTTGCAGAAGCGCCCAATGCAATTGTAGAGTGACACTTCTCTGCTGGACGCTCGAAAAGTGCAAGGTGAATTGTTCCTGAGATATTGCTGATTGTCAGTGGGCCACCACCCACAGACCAAAACTTTAGTTCGCTGACCTCGCAGAGACCCAAGACATCTTCGTACCACTTTGTCGCGGATTCGCGATTGGCAACATAGACATGTACGTGGTCAACAGCATTAAGCGTGGGCACCATGGCATACTCCTGGATGTATAATTCGAGTCGAGAGATGCTTGAACAATCATATCGGAGCGATGTGGGGAGTAGTTCACTAGTTGGATGTTTTAGTATGTCCCTTTACGACGCTCCCCAAATCTTGGCTCTGCACGAGGAGCCTCAATAAAACCTGGTGTGACCAGAGCATTCCCAGTTGCAAACATATATGTCCTGAGAATATCTGCTTGTGCTTCTAATAACCATGCATTAGACAATAAACCAAAATCGACTGCCTTAAGCCCAATATCACTGAGTAATTCGATAACAATCTGTTTAGCTCCATCAGCATCTCCAGCAATGAAAGCTTGTATGCCTGCCTCTTTGAGAGCTACCGCATCGCAGTTAAAAACTTCCATTGCCTGATTATTCAACGCTTTCACAACTTTGGCGGAGGGAACATCCTTTTGAGTTGCTTCTGCTAGAGAATTCAGAAATTCTTCAGGCTTGTACTCACGAGGAAAATCCCGATTATTTAAATCTATGATGACTTTGCTTGCCAATACTGAGGTTGATGCTAGAAAACTTGATGGTACAGCACGTACAGAACTGATAATGACCTCACAAGATTCTGCAACCTCGTCATTTGTTCCACCAGTTGCACCATGACTAACCTCCGCAGCTACATCACGAGACTTTGATGCATCGCGCGAACCGAAGGTTATTTGATGACCTGCTACTGACCAAGCACCTCCGAGCACTCGCGCCATGTTACCACTGCCCCAAAATCCTATATGCATACTCAAGCCCTGACTCATCTAGCTTTATGTTAATGCGTCATCACTACCAGAGGAAAACCCCTTGGCCGATCTCATTGACTCCACGCTGATGTACCTTCGGGATCTCTTCGATCCCAATCTCGCATCACCCCCTCTCAAGGAAGTCCGGCGCGTTCTAGATTTCTTCGGTTGGCAAGAGACAGGCAAGAACTCTGGAGTCTGGACAAATCTTGACGCACCAGGCGCGAGCATCAACAACACCAAGTCCGATTCCGGCCTACTGCTCTGCCATATCGAACACCCCAATGGCCAACTCAGGTCACTTCTAGAAGAACTCTCATCAGACAACACCGATCAGCAATCCTCCTGAACCATCGACGAGGGCAACACTGTGAAGACCAGCTACTTTCACCGGGCAAAATCGCAGGCTCTCCCTGGAGTCATTGCCATCAGCCGCTCTGTCCCCTTCTGGTTTGGCTCGATCCCCCGCTATCCTGCACTCGCACCTGGCGCTTGGTTTAAATCTGTTGAGCAGCCTGAATACGAGCAGCTTTACGCTGAAATTCTTGAGGGTCTAGAGCCTCAACAAGTGTGGAACGACCTGCATGATTTAGCAGATCCCTATGAACCCATCATCCTCTGTTGGGAATCTCTAAAGAAGCCCGATCAATTCTGCCACCGACGCTTTGCCGCCGATTGGTTTACCGTTCACCTTGGTATCGATGTCGATGAATTTCAACTGAGCTGATCTCGAAAACATTACAATTACTTGCGGTTGAACGAGCTAAAGATCCGACTCAGGGCTGACTTGGCAGCTAACTGGTTTCTTAGGCCACGCTCGTCTTGCTGGATCGCCTCTAGTTCCCAGTGCGGTGTTTGTCGTTCAAACCAATCCTCGACGAACTGAGACAAGCCTTTAGACTCCAAATAGGTAAACAGAATCACTGCAAAGGTTGTAGCTGTACCTCCTATGTACAAGCCCAACTGCAACTTACTTAATCCATTCCAGATTGAATGAATCAGAAAAGCTCCGACAAGCGCGATAAACACAGTTGCCCAAAATTCGATTTTAAATCGACCAGAGCGCTTCCATTCCCACTGCGTCGCCCACCAAATCCCGTAAGCAGTGATCGCAGTAAAAAAGGAATGCTCAAAGGGCGAAAGTAAGCCTCGCACTATCAAAATATTGGAAAAACATACGTCCGACGCATTGTTCCTGCATAAGAACCAAGCTCCGTTGAATGCTTCTGAGTAGTATTTAATATTTTCGACAGAAGCGAATCCAATTCCTACTACTACTGCATATCCAATCAGCCAGCCGAAGCGAAGATTCATGCGCCGATGCGCTAGGAGCAGAACAGCGAAAACAAGACCTTTTGCCACTTCTTCCAGCAAAGGCATTCCAGCCACATAGAAGAAGTTAAGGGGATTCAGCCAGCCGAGGAGATAGGCCAATGCCGTTGTAATCCCAGGTGTCGCCAAACCGAAAATAGCAGCATATTTGCCTTTTCCCTGCTGCCAAAAGCTTTTGTCCAGCAGAATGAACCGCAATACACAAAAAAGGAGTAACCCCTGCAACAAAGCAGCAACAAGGCCAAGACCAAACGCTCGCCATTGAAAAATGAACGCGGAAGGCGCATAGATATACCAACCATGAGGCGAGTTATACAACATTGGATCGCTCAGGAAGTACCCAATGGCACACATGATGCCCGCTACTACCAGAGCAAAAAAGGCAGGACGGCGATAAGGCGACGTTGCAAGGGTTTCTGGCAGGCGCGAAAAGATTGAAAAGTTCAGCATGTTGCTTCTCTCAAAAATAGGATGCAAAAACCATACGCTAGGACTTCAATTCCCCAAAATCTGCAATTCAACAATTTGGCCATTACTACGACGTATCACCACCGCCAACGGCCAACTCCATCCCAGAGACGATCTAGATTGCTGCGATCATTCGGTTCAAACTGGTTACAGGCCCAAGACATCAAGTTAAATCCGCCAAGGGCGTGCAGAAGTGCGCCTAGCTCTCTGGTGCGCTGCTCTTGCTTGGAGAACGGATTTCGCTCAAAGCCCGTATCGGGATCTGAGGCGGCAATTTCAAACAAATCCCGCATGGCAGTACGGGCAGCTCCAAGGTGAGGCAGAGCATTCAATTCGTCCAGCCTTTTC
>JACMLN010000189.1 GCA_014379585.1 Gloeobacterales cyanobacterium ES-bin-313
ACCGATGATCAGGGGTGGGGAAAACTTTAGGGACGGTGTACTGCCAATTAGACGGAGTTCCGATTTCCAGCAGGGCGCTTTTATTTCTAAAGGCAAGAGGCGCAGGCTCAGTCCGGCGTTGCGCAGACTCCAGTACAAAAAGCTCGGGTTGGCGAAAATATCGGCAGAGCAGAGAAAGACTTCTTCCGCACCGGAGGCCAAGATCGCTTCGAGAGCCTCACTTTGGTTGTCGACTGCTTTGATGTCCAACTCACCACGAATGCTGAAGCGGTTTTCTTGGCCGAGAAGGACTGCGGCTCGGGCACGATCGGCAGGATGGCCGATCAAGAAAATTGGGTGACGAGCGGTTCCTTGTTCGCGGAGAATATGCACTCCAAGATCGACACTGGCACGGCCAGCACTGAGCAAAACAATATTCCAAATCCAGGAAAGTAAGAACATCGAGCGCGAGATCAAGACCCCAGGCCCAGTTAAGTAGGCGATTACGAGCAGTAAGATATGGGCAAAAGTAACAGCTTGAAAAAGATTAGAAAAACCTTGGCTGCGCCGACCGGAAGCGTAGAGACCCCGAGAAGCCATTGAACCGATGGTGGTCACCAGTAACATGGGTAGCGGATTTTCGATGTCCCAGGCAGTGCCCCAGGTTTGGGCTAAACGCCATGCAAGGACAACGAGGACAGTATCAACTGCGACGAGTCCAGCGACCTGCAACCAACCCAATCCACCGCCGCGACGCATCAGGGTTTGCACCTGAGCGCGCAGATCGAGGGTGGGGATAGAGGTACTGATTTCTGGATAAGTTAGCTGTGGACGTTTAGAAGACATGATTGACCGGAGATAGCGTTGGTTAGTCTAGCGGCCAAGGAGTGAGCGGAGATAGGTGAATAAGTACAACGGATTCGCAAAGTCTTGAACCGTTTTCAGTACGGAGCTACCGAAGGAGCGCTGCACGCGGATCAAGTCACCTTTGCGCAAGGAGGGATTTTTTTCGGGATCGCGGCCCTGTTCGAGCCGTGCTTCAAGCTCGACGCCTGTGACAGTGCCATCGGCGTTCAAGCGCAGGAGTTGAACATTTTTGGGGTCGCCGCTATCGGTGATCCCCCCCGCTGCGACGATGGCATCGGTGAGGACTGCACCAGGGACGACGTTCACGAAGCCGGGGCGATTGACATCGCCGACGACTTTGACTTCGACTGTGGAGGGAGCAAAGGTTGTCGTGTTCACCAAGCTGGAGTCGTAGTTGGCTTTGCCTGGAGCAGCTTTGGGGATGACGAGAGCATCGCCGTCGAGGAGAGGCTTGTCCTGGGAAGTGTCCGCATTCTGGATCATCGACCAGAGATTGATAGCGATGCGGTTCTTCTGACCACCGGGCGAAGAGCGCACCAGCGTGATATTTTCGACATCCGCTACTTCGGTGACACCACCCGCGAGGCTCAGGGCTTGGGAAACAGTCAGTCGTCCACCGCCCGCACCGCCGATGGAACCAGCACCTGTACCGTTTTTGGTCGAAGTGCCTTGGGAATTGCCGATAAAAGCTGGGTTTATTGCTGATGAACCGAGGGTGTAAGGGCCAGGACGGTTCACTTCGCCGAGAACGGTGACGTTCAGGGGTCGTGGCTGCACCACTGCGACCGTTGTGTAGGGCGTTTTGAGGTAGCTGCGGTACAGTTCAGTGATCTCTTGGCTTGCCTGCTCTTGGGAGAGTCCACTGAGGCGTACAGACCCAACCATTTGCAGGGTAACCGTGCCATCGGTGAGGATCGACCGATTGACGGTCATCTCTGGCATCCCTTGGATTGAAATTTCGATGACATCACCCGCCCCAAGGCGGTAAGCGCTGGTGGATTCGAGAAGTTCAAATTTTTTGGTTCCTGCTGTGCCCGCCGAGATCGTCTGGGCATCTACTTGGAATGCGGTTGCCGCAAGTCCCAAGCTGAGGAACAATCTTTGTAACTTGAGGTTTAACTTCATTGTTCTCCATCAGCGTTGCTGACCATCTATTTAAGCGGAAAAAGGTTAAGAAACACGTTACATCAAAGACACTTTTAGAGAAAATTTGAAAGGCCAAAATATGCTGTGGCCATACTTTTCGTTGTATATCATCACACCGCAGACACAACAATCCCCCCAAATGCATAGAAAAACGAGGCGTGTTGCTCTCAAGCTTTTCCATGAGCTAGACAGATGGATTATTGGTCGTAGCAGAAATCAACTCTCGCTGGGCATAGGGGAAGCAAACTGTTAGTTGCTTTGCCGCTGTTGGGCTTGTGGCAAACCCTAATGGAATACCTTCGAACGTTTCAACCTTGAGCCATAGCAGTAAATCCTTTGTGATCGTAGGTACGAATCGACAGGTAGTACAGCTTCGGTAGAGTCTTTGGGAGCTGGGTGTCTGGAGGCAGCAATCACTTGCACTAAGAAATAGCACACCTAGATAACCTTTCTTGGTGCTGTGCGAAACACCCTACTAATTAGAGAGTTTGCGTAGGGTGACGAGTCTTGGGTCGATCACTTTCTTGCCAAGGCCAGGGAAGCTAATCGCTAGGAAGAGTTTTGGCTCTGCACCGAGGACGTGGGTGACTTGCCCTGTGCCGAACTGGTCGTGGGTGACGCGATCCCCAACAGCCCAAGATTGGGAGGGCTGTCTGCGACCTTGGGCAGGGGCAGGACGCACAGGCGCTGGTCTTTTCGCTGGAGGTAAGGAGGGTGTGCGGGTTTGGGTCGCCGCTGGACGGCGGCGAGGCGTTGCGCCCGCGAGTTTTTCGGGGGAGAGTTCTTTGAGGAATTGGGACATGATCGCGGGTTGACGATCCCCGTAGAGGCGGCGGTTGCGGGCGTAGCTCAGTTGCAGATATTCTTTGGCGCGGGTGATCCCCACGTAGCAAAGTCGGCGTTCTTCTTCGATGGCACTGCTATCGCCATCCTGGAGCGCCCGAAAATGCGGAAACAGGCCGTCTTCAAGGCCACACAGGAACACAACCGGAAATTCCAGACCTTTGGCGGCATGGAGGGTCATCAGCGAAACGCGCTCCGCTGCATCGTCGAGGTTGTCTAGATCTGAAGCCAGGGAGACGTTGGCCAAGAACGCTTCGAGACTGCCATCTTCGGATTCTTCTTCGAAGCGCTGGGCGACGGAGCGCAGTTCGAGCACGTTGGTCAGTCGGTCTTCTGACTCTTCAGTGCCCTCTTCTTGAAGCATGGCCACGTAGCCAGATTCTTTGATCACCGTTTCGAGGATTTCTGAGGCGAGAGTCTGGCTCGACTGCTCGCGCAGGCGTTCGATGAATCGGACAAATTGAATGATCGGCGCACTGGTGCGTCCGGCAAGATTTTTGATACTTTCTTCTTCGCTCAGAAGTTCCCACAATGAGCTTTCTAGCGTTGCCGCTGCTGCTTCTAATTTGTCGATAGTCGTCTTGCCGATGCCGCGCTTCGGTACAGAGAGTGCCCGCTTTAAACTAATCGAATCGAGGGGATTGTGGATGACTTTGAGGTAGCACAAAACATCCTTGATCTCTTTACGGTCGTAGAAGCGTAGACCCCCGACGATGGTGTAAGGCACCCCCCAACGGGAGAGAGCTTGCTCGATCGGCTGGGATTGGGCATTCACCCGATATAAAATCGCAAAGTCCTTCCAGGAACGATTTTGTTTTTCGAGTTGGCGCAGGTGGGAGACGATGAATTCGGCCTCGGCCACTTCGTCGTCGGCTTCGTACAATTGTACAGGCGTTCCCGCCGGACGAGTCGCCCGCAGGACTTTGTCGATGCGCTCGACGTTGTTGGCGATCAATTCGTTGGCCAACTCCAAGATCGTCGCTGAGGAGCGATAGTTCTCTTCGAGCTTGACTAGGGTTTTTGTCTGTTGATCTTTTTCGCCGTCCCCAAAGTCCGACTGGAAGTCCATCAAGATCCGAAAATCTGCCTGACGGAAACTGTAAATTGCCTGATCTGCGTCGCCCACCACAAAGATCGATCGATTGCTCCAATCCCACTGGGATCGCGGTTTGTCGTTGGTGGCCAGCAGGCGAATCAGTTCGTACTGGGAACGGTTGGTATCTTGATACTCGTCCACCAAGATGTGCTGGAAGCGCTGATGCCAGTAGTTTAGGACTTGCGGCTGCTGGCGAAAGAGTTGCACAGGCAACCAGATCAGATCGTCGAAGTCCAGGGCATTGTTGCGGGCGAGGTGATCTTGGTAGCGTTCGTAGACTTGGGTGACGACACGGGATCGCGGGGTGTTGCCCTCCGCTTGGAGATATTCTTGGGGATCGAGACCTCGGTTTTTGGCACTGCTGACCATAAAACGCACGGATCGCGGTGCATACTTTTTGTCATCCAAGTTAAATTCTTTGATCACGATCGTCTTAAACAACTCTTGGACATCACTTTCGTCAAAAATATTGAAGTTGCGCTGCCACTTGCGACCGTTCGGGCCATCAAATTTTTCGATGTCGAAGCGCAGAATCCGTGCACAGAGGGCGTGAAAAGTGCCGACCCAGAGCGGTTGAATCAAGTCTTGGCGAACTTTGGCCTGAATCTGATGCTGTTCCCCGCTGCTGAGGGCGGTGAACGCTTTGCCAAATTTGGCCTGAGCCTGCCCTTCGCTGAATAACTGGCCAATCCGTTCTTTCATCTCCCCAGCCGCTTTGTTGGTAAACGTGACTGCCAAGATTTGATCGGGTTCGACTCCATGGGTTTCGATCAAGTGGGCGATGCGGTAGGTGAGCACCCGCGTCTTGCCCGATCCCGCCCCTGCCACGACCAAGAGTGGCCCACAGAAGCTCTCCACCGCCTTGCGCTGGTCTGGATTGAGAAGGGGAGTCACGGCCATGTCGCCTACCTAATGAGTGAATATCAAACCTACAGACTATGCTATCCGCACGAAAGCGGTCATGCTGATGACAAAACCGCATCAATGAAGTATCTTCGTTGACACAGGTGTAATGTCGTATACATTGCATTTTCGCGCACCATGCAAGAACATTATCTCCACCACCCCAACTTCGGTCTTCTGTTTCTCATTTGCAGCCTGGGCGACAAGAAAGGGCTTTTCGGTACGCTCTACGCCCACCGGATGCTGTTCGTCGTCACCGAAAACGAGCGCGAAAATCTAGAGTTTGAGTCTTTGAGCCGTCTCCAGGCGCGACAGCTGATCGAAGAACGACTACGTGCTTTTCGCCGAGGCAGTCTCATGGCCGATGCCCACGCCATCGACCGCCTCAAAAGCTTCTATATTTCGGCCTTCGGCGTTTAGGCTGTGGTGCCATCTTCCTCGACCCAGAGGATCTGGGCAATCCCGATCTGCTCGGCGTAGACCAACACTGCTTCGGGGGAGCGACCGAGTAACTCAAGCTCGACCCGCTCAGGGGATTGGCTGCGCAGATGCGCCGCTTTGGCTAGGGCATGGGACCAGGCTTGCGGGGTCTTGGGCACGATCAGCACCCCACCTTCTGGCCGCGAAACCAAGGGACGCTGTTTGTCCTGCATGAGCACTTGCTGAAGAGCTTCAAGGTTCAACGAAAAGCCAACCCCAGGGGCAGGCCGTCCGTAAGAAGCGAGCAATTCGTCGTAGCGCCCACCCCGTCCGAGTAGGCAATCCCGGACGCAGATCTCGAAGACCATGCCCGTGTAGTAGTCGAAAGCTTCGACGAGGCTTAGATCCAAGATCACGGTAATTCCCTGGGCCTCAAGCCAGCCAACTAGGGATTCCAGGGTTTGGAGATCTTGCTGTTGGGTATCGCTGAGGGCGAGGGTATAGGCTTTGGCAAGCACCTGTTTGGGTTCGCCCCGCAGGTCAAAAAGCAGCAGCAGGGCACGTTTAAGCTCGGGATCGAGGCTGGTTTCGGCCTCCAGAGCAACACGGTCGAGGCTGGAAAGCGCTTGGCGTAGACGTGGACGCAACGCTTCGGGAGCCGCCGACAACCAAGAGCGAGTGAAACCGACAGCGCCAAGGATCAGTGTCCACTCCGATAGCCCCAACGCTTGGAGGGCATCGTTCAGTAAAAGTAAGACTTCACCGTCGGCAAACGCACCACCAGCCCCGATCAGTTCGATGCCTGCTTGGTAAAATTCCTGGGGGCGGGCGGTGCTTCGAAACACATTGGTCTGATAGGAAAGGCGCACAGGCCAGGGTGTGTCGATCAGCCGCGTCGCCACCGCGCGCGCCAAAGAAGGGGTTGGATCGGGTCTGAGTCCAAGGGAAGCGCCTTCCGCGTCCCGCAGTTGAAGAATGCCGCTGAGGTCTACAGAGCCGCTGGCTTGCAGGGTTTCAATGCGCTCCAGGGTTGGAGTGATAATCCGTTGGTAGCCCCACTGTTGAAAGACGCGTTGAAGGCGCTCCTCGATCCACAGTTTTTGGAGAACATCCGAAGGGAGAAGATCCCGCACCCCAGTTGGCGGTTGGTACATGAAAAACACTCAGTGCTGCTTATGAATCCTACCCCCACCAGGGTACGGCTGTGTCAGTGGATCACCCACTCAGCATCGGAGACCAAGCAAGTGCCACCAAAGCGCTGGAGGATGGGGCGCAACAGTTCGACAATTTCAGAGACTTGATCCGCGTTGCAGACTGCCATCACGTAGACATTGGTGATCACATCCGTCAAATCGTCGCCATCGCGCATACACCGCTCCGCACAGCCAACTACATCTTTGATGACGGTGTAGCTAGTTACAGGCACTTGAACCAAAAGTTGAATCACTTTTTGCAGTTCAACCGTTTCCACAACGATTTCTAAGCGTTTCACAGGCCGCATTATCTTAAACTCCTAACAGGCGAATTATGTTTAAGTACAGAGGGATGCCGACGATGATATTGAAGGGGAAAGTAATTGCCAGAGCCATCGATACGTAGATGCTGGGATTGGCTTCGGGGATACTCATGCGCATGGCGGCTGGTACAGCAATATACGAGGCGCTAGCGCAGAGAACCGCAAACAGTAAAGAGTTGCCCTCTGGCATACCGATGACGAAGTGGGCAATCAGAATCGCGATGGTGGCATTGACTATCGGGGTAAGGATACCGAAAGCAACCAGGAAAGTTCCCGCTTTGCTGATGTCGCGGATGCGGCGAGCCGCCACCAGCCCCATATCCAGCAGGAAGAAGCACAACGCCCCATAAAAGATGCCTTTGGTGAAGGGTTCCAGGGATTTCTCCCCAACGTCAGAGGAAACCAGGCCAATCAGCAGGCTGCCCACCAGCAGAAAAACCGAACCATTTAGAAAAGCTTCGCGCAGAATTTCGCTCCAGGAAACTTTCTCGTCTGTCTTGGCGAATAATCGCACCATCACCACTCCAGCAATGATCGCTGGTGATTCCATCAGAGCCAATGAGGCAACCATATAGCCGCTATGGGGAATGGCCTGCTGTTGTAGGAACGCTGAGGCAGTGACGAAAGTGACAGCGCTCACCGAACCGTAGGAAGCGGCAATTGCAGCTGAGTTATACACATCCATCTTCAAGCGCAGCATAAAAAAGCTAACAAAGGGCACAATCACTGCGGCGATGATCGAGGCGACAAAGGTCGCTACGACCTCCGGACTCAATCCGCCATGGTGCAATTCAACACCGCCTTTAAAGCCAATCACAATCAGTAGATACAGTGAAAAGAGCTTTGGTAAGGGTGGCGGAATTTCGAGATCCGACTTGAGCAACACCGCCGCCATGCCCAAGAAAAAGAACAGCACGGGTGGGTTGAGAGCATTCGACAAAATAGATTCAATTCCCATCAATAAATACTCTGACTGAAAGGTGAGCTGGCCAGGGTTGCACCCTGTTTCACCGTCAAGTGTAGAAGGAAGTTAAATCAATGAATCTCTATAGTTTCCGCTAAAAATTATAGATTTTACTCTATGATTTTTCGTGTATTGGGAGGCTGCGCTGCTCACCTCGTCGCCCTAGCCCAGATCGTCGCCACAATGAGTGATTAAGCGAAAACCAGATCATTGGACGCTGGAATCAAGCCAGATTCGCGATCAGCTTAAAGACGCTTGTTGAGCTGATTCCAGAGCTTGTTGAGAATGTTTTTTTCTGGTGCTGCGGGGGTCGATTTGCCCCCTGCCTTGTTGTTGCTTACTTTGCTAGCTGGATCTCCCGAACGCATGTACTTCAGAGCCATTTCGTTCTTGGGGTCGAGGGTCAGTGACTTTTGAAATTCGGACTTGGCCATGCCGGGGTAGCCCTGCCTTAGAAAAGCAATGCCGAGATGGGTATGTACGTCTGCGTTTTCAGGTTCGAGGCGCAGGGATTCTTTAAAAGACTGAATCGCCTCGCGGTACTGCTTGCGCTTGAGAAAGTCTTGACCTCGCTCAAAATGGCGCTCGGACCAATTCTTGGTGGGAATCACCGCAGCTGGGATAGACGGTTCTGGGACATCTACTTCTGGGGCTGGACGGGGGGCTTCTGTAGGGAGTTTGTCGTTGAGGATCAAGTAAGCAAGATTGAGCTGGCTGATTTCGTTGAAGACACCAATGGTTTGGGCAATTTCTTTGTACTGCTGTTTGGCAAGTCCTTCGAGGGCTTTTTCGTAGGCGCTACGTAGAGATGCTTTGGTTTTGCCGCCGATTAAGGAGGGAACAGTAGGAAGTGGAGTGTTTGTACTCAGAAGCTTAGTGGCCAAGAGGCGAATCATCAAATCGTACTCTTGGCGGCGGTTTTGGCGGTTGAGGACATCGTAGGCTGGCGTAACAAGCCCAGAAAAAAGCATATTTCCTTCTCCTCTGCCATCTTCGCTGCCGGCGTAGCGATCTGGGTGCAAAAGTTTGGCGGCTTTGAGATAGCCCTGCCGAATTTGATCTTGGGTCGCTCCTAAGGGGACACCGAGCACTGCATAATAATCCGCACCGTACTGGGCTAGACCAGTAGTGAGGAAAGGAGCTTGGGATTCATCAGTAAAACGTTCCATGTACCCCGCCTTTCAAACAACCCGTTAAGACATACTCAGGATGCCCTCGCTTGCAGCAGTTCTGACCGCTTGCTTTCAAAATGTTTGCAATCCCTTATGGTTGGCGTTGCAAGTCGTTCCAAAGGCTCCAGCGCTTGAGAATCCTTTGGATCTGGCCTGATTTCCACAGCTGGGCAATTGCATCATCTAGCTGATCTTTGAGGGAATTGTCCTGCAATCGCACAAGTCCGACGAGAGGGACACTCAGGAGGGGCTTGAAAGCCAAACGGAAGCTATTGGGATGTTGCCGTGCTTGCCAGACAGCAATTGGGGTATCGAGCACTACGGCATCGAGTTTGCCTTTTTCGAGTTGGGCGAGTAGATCTGCCAGATTTTGAAACCCAGCCAGGTGCACTGTATTCCCTCGTTGGGCATTAAAGGCACGCATCAGTGCCCAGCCCCCACTGTCGATCACCACACCGACGCGCCAACCTGCCAGCCCAAAAAAGCTTTTGGGTGGGCGCTTATTTGCACCGATGAGCAACCACTGGCTGCTGATGTAGTAGGGAAGGGTGCCTTGGCAAGCAGGAGTGCGGGTGGGTTTTTCGTGGCCATTGAAGATCAGATCGACTTTTTGGGCGACAAGCGCCTCGATCTGTTCAGGCCAAGGGGTTTCGACAAATTCAAGCCGGATCTGCAACTTTTGGGCAATCGCCTCTAAAATCTCAAACTCAAAGCCAACGTTGCGTCCATCGCTGCGAAAGAAGTAGGGCGGTCCAACCATCGGATCGACCCCGACCCGAATAAAACCGCGCTGGCGGATAATTTGCCAGTTGGGATCGGTGGCAGCGAGGAGAGGTTGACTCCAAAGCAGCAAACCAGAAACAAGAAGCGTCCGCCTTGAGAAAAAAACATGCATCTTAGCGCGTCGTGCTGTCTTGAAGGGTGTAGGGAATAAATTCTCGAAAGCGGTTGAGCACAAACACAGTTTGGTAGGGCTGGGTGCCGAGGGCATCCCAGTAGACGATCCAGCTTTTGCCTTCGAGGGGCGCGGAGCGGGTGCCATCGGTGGTGAAGCGGCCATTGTCTGGGGCGGGACTTGAGCCACGAGCGTATTCGATTTTGTCCAATAAAATCTGTTCAGGCAAACCACTAAACACAAATAAATTGTGCAACACCGCCGGGTTGCCGACCACTGAGCGCAACCGACTGGCCCACTGTTGGGCGACGGGCAAAACACGGCGCGTCCCGTTCGCTTTGGCATCGTGGACAGTGACATCGATCATGCCACGGCCATTGACGACGACAAAAGCGCCCCCATCGTTGCCACTGACTTCGACGGTCAATTTGGGCTGGGGTGCTCTGCGGATCGTGTCCTCGAAGCGTGCCTGAATCCGAGCCAATCGCCCAGCACTGTCTGAACCGTGCAGGCTCAAAATCACGTACTTATCCACTTTCCAGACCACTGCGTTAGGCGCAGGTTCTGGAACGGTGGTTTCTTGAGGAATACTGACTGGTGGAAGGCTAGCTGGTGGTGGAACTTCAGGCTCCGGCGGCGACTCCTGCGCTTGGGCTAAAGCAGTCCACAGCAGGAGCAGCGATAAAACTAGAGCCTGGCGCAAGCCGTTGGATGCGCGCCCCCAAATTCTGCAGTTTTTGTTCGATTGCTTCATAGCCTCGATCAAGGTGGTGCAGCCCTGTAATGGTAGTTGTGCCCTGAGCGGCCAGCCCTGCAATGATCAAGGCAGCGGCAGCGCGCAGATCCGTGGCCACAACGGGCGCACCGGAAAGGCGCGGCACCCCACGCACGATAGCATGGCCGGAGCGCACACGGATATCCGCGCCGAGGCGGTTGAGTTCAGGAACGTGCATCAGACGGTTTTCGAAGACGGTTTCGGAGATGATGCTGGTTCCCTCAGCCACGGACAACACACTCATAAACGGTGCTTGCATATCCGTCGGAAAGCCAGGAAAAGGTAAGGTTTCAATGTCAGTGGCGTTCAGCCCAGAACCAGGTGAAATTTCGAGCGTATCGGGGCGAACCAGCGTAATTGTCATCCCCATTTCTTTGAGTTTGGCGAGAGGCGCGCTGAGGTGTTCAGGCAGGACTGGGCCAATCAGCAGCGTCGAGCGGGTGATCGCCGCAGCCGCCAAAAAAGTGGCGATTTCGACGCGATCAGGAATGACCCGGTATTCGCAGCCGTGGAGTTTCTTGACCCCTTGAATAATGATTGTCTTGGTGCCAGCGCCTTTGATCTGGGCACCCATGGCAGAACAAAAGTTGGCCAGATCGACGACTTCCGGTTCCTGGGCAGCATTTTCGAGGATCGTCTCCCCTTCTGCCAAGGTTGCCGCCATCATGATCGTCTCTGTGGCACCGACACTTGGAAAATCAAGACAAATTCGCGCACCGACGAGCTTGCGGGCGCGGGCTTCCACCATGCCGTGCTCGATGGTGACATCCGCTCCCATCGCCACTAAACCGCGCACGTGGAGATCCACAGGCCGTGCACCGATCGCGCAGCCACCGGGGAGGGGAATCCGGGCGATGCCGTGGCGCGCCAAGATGGGACCAAGGATAAAAAAGCTTGCCCGCAAGGTGTTGACCAACTCGTAAGGAGCACGCTGGGTACCCAAGAAGCGCGCATCGATATCGACGGTATGTGCTTCCACTTGGCGATACCGCACCCCAATTGCTTCGAGGATCGCTCCCATGGTGCGAATGTCGGTCAGTTGTGGGACGTTGGTCAATCGACATTCATCGGTCGTGAGCAATGTCGCCGCCATCAGCGCTAAGGCCGAATTTTTCGCGCCGTTCGTCGTCAATTCACCGCTCAGACGGTAGCCCCCCTCAATGTGCAAGGCAGGTTTTTCGGCATCACTTTTTGTCTGAATCGTTTGGTTGGTCATCTGGGAGAGCCGCAGCAGCGTGGATTGCCCAATCTTAAAGGTCTCGTTCGCTTATTGCTTCCCTCGCCTAAGGGAAGAAAGGCAACTATCAGCTTCTTTTAACCCATTGGCCTAGGAGTAGGCAGGCTGAAAAGTTTCAGGGGGATATAGGGTGGGCAACTTCTTTTGGGTCTTCATTTCTTGGACAATACCGGGCTTGAGTTGCTCAAACTGGAGGTTAAGAGCATGTTTACTCAGACTAATGGCGTTTCCTTGGCTCTGAAGCGCGTAGCGTTTCCAGACTTTCATCAGTTCGCGTTGGCGAAAATCGATCCGTTGATGGACAGTATGAACGCATTCACCGCTGCGCAGGCCAAAAAAGATCAAGCGATAAGTAGGCTCACTTAACAGGCATTGAAAAATTTCGTGGTCACCTGGTTGCTTGAGATCCAAGTAAGTACGCAGCCAACGAATGGGCATTCCCTCTTTAAAAAGTCCATTGACCCAAAGCACCACAGGATGGGGCTGAGGCGCAAACAAGAAATGCTGAAAGATCGTTTGGTGTTCGCGCTGTCGAATTTCCTGCTCGTCGAGCATCGCCCAGAGGCTTGGCGTCGCAGCCCCAGTCGTCGGTTCGTTGAGCAGACGGGGGAGAACTATTTCTTTACGTGGGAGATGGTTAGGCCACTGCATGATATTCACGGGATCTTCACGAAAAGTTCAGAATCTATCAGAATAGTACCCAGCCATGTCTTATCTGTAATCAGTATCTCCGTAAGATTTCGGGTACTTTTTTAGTGCTTACATACTGATCCGCATCAATTTTTGTAAATTTCCGCATTCTTACTGAATGTTAGTGGGCGAAAGTTCATCTATCTGGCTGCATTTTCAGCGGTTGGCCAAAATTGCCCAGCGATCTGCTGACGCTTCGATGCGCTTCGACGTTGGTTTGCCTGCTCCATGACCGACTTTGGTGTCAATTGGCCAATGGAGCGTCATCAATGGCGAACTAATCGGTTTTCCCGTGGAGGCAAACGATGCTGCGCCTAGCGATGTCGTGCAATCCTTCCCCAAAGGATGGACGTAGAAGGGTTATGGCTTTTGGCTCCTCATCTGCTTGTGGATTTTCTTCCACTGCTGCTTTTGGGCCTGTTGCGCCAGTGGATCTTGTTTGCGTATCAGATAATCCAGTTCTTTTTGGAGTTTTTGATAGCTTGCAAACCGTGCAGGACTGAGGGCACCAGTTTCGATGGCTTGCTTCACGGCACAGTCTGGTTCATCGAGGTGATGGCAATCGCGGAAACGGCAGTGCTGTGCCACGGTCTCAACATCTGAGAACGTCGATTGCAAGCTGTCGTCAGTTGCCCACAGTTGGATCTCCCGCATCCCTGGTGTGTCGATCAGCAATCCGCCAGATTCGAGGGCAATCAGTTCGCGGTGAGTCGTGGTGTGCCGACCTCGACTATCGTCCGCTCGCACCTCGGCGGTGCGCTGAATCTGCCGACCCATTAGGCGGTTGACAATGGTAGATTTTCCTACGCCAGAAGAGCCAAGTAAAGCAGCAGTCTGACCGGGTTTTAGATACTTCTGGAGGGCGAGTAAGCCCTGATCTTCGTTGGCACTCAGAACGACGATCGGCAAACCGGCTGCGATGGATTCGACGGCTCGAAGACAATGTGCAACGTCGCTGCACAGATCTGCTTTGCTCAGGACGATCACCGGATTTGCACCACTCTCCCAGGCCAATACCATGTAGCGCTCGATTCTCCTGGGGTTAAAGTCACCATCTAGCCCAGAGACGAGAAACGCTGTATCAATATTCGTGGCAACAAGTTGTTCTTCGTTGCTGCTGCCTACGCCTTTTCGGGAGAACTTGCTTTTTCTGGGCAAAACCGCCCCGATTATGCCGTGTTCTCCACCTTCGCGAAGTCGCAGGGCGACCCAATCGCCAACTACTGGCAATGCTTCCGCACTAGCGATCTGGTGCCGGAATCGGCCAGCAATTTCGGCAAGGTGCTCCCCTTGCTCCGTCAAAATTACCCAACGATCTTTATGGACAATGGCCACACGGCCAGCAATGTATCCTCGCTGAGAATGCACTTCAAAGCTTTGCGCAAAAAAGTGATCCCAACCTAACTGGTTCAGATGCATGATTTATTCCCTCGTGAAACCTGTAATGAGTCAGGTCACAGAGGTTCTCCGGGATTCATTCGTCAAGAATGAGCAAGAAACTCTGTGACTGTGGATGTTTGGCAAACAGTCATGGCGATCTCAGTTATCGAAATTTCAGTCATCATAGCAAGCCCTCCCTAATGCGATGTACACGAGGCTTCGCATTGCCCAGAAGTGACCAATGCAATCCCCATCCTGAAGTGCACAT
>JACMLN010000190.1 GCA_014379585.1 Gloeobacterales cyanobacterium ES-bin-313
CTCGCTGAACTTTCTGAAGTCTCGATTACACCCATTGCCACACTATTTATTCCTCCGCTAGGTTCTCCGCAGATCGATGATGAAATGCTGAGTAGGTTGAACTTCAGTATGCTTGCTTAGGGCAATATGAAGATTCCGTGAGAAAAATCGTGTTATCCTAACATGGCGCGCAAGTAGATGGTTTCCCCTCAGTGGGACAATTCTTTTCCGCGCAAAGCATGATGCGTGTCTATGCCTCTACAACATTGCAGGAGTAAGTGAAATGGAAGTCTTTACCCAGTTCCTCAACAGCCTAGATAGTGATCCTTTTTTGGCCTTGCGTTTCCGCCAAGATCCTAGTTGCCGCAAAGAGGTGCTTGAAGCACAAGGATTGATCGGCGCGAACTGTGAACAAGCGCTAACAGCACTGGCCAGCGGCGAAGAGTCTGTCATTGCTGAAGCTTTCGGCTGTTCTGCGGCTTCTTACTTCTTTGTTGTTGTGGTTATTGACAGTCAGCAACCAGTCGAAGTGGCTGCCTAGATTGGCCGCTTAACGTTCTGAATTGCCAGAGAATATCAGGGTCACGATTGTTATAATAGTCGTGACTTTTTTTAGCTCTGAGGTGCTGTTGAGCGTACCGAAAGTTCACGAAGTTGCTTGGCATCGACATGCGAAGGTGCGCCGAACATGGTGTCCTGGGCTTTCTGAGTCTTTGGAAAAGCGATGACTTCCCGCAGTGAGTCCATGCCGGCGAGGAGCATGACGAAGCGATCCAAACCGTAGGCGATACCGCCGTGGGGTGGAGTACCGTACTCAAAGGCTTCCAGTAAGAAACCAAACTTTTCTTTGGCTTCCTCAGAGGTAAGACCGATGGTTGCAAAGACTTTCTCTTGGAGCTCGCGCTGATAGATCCGCAGGGAACCACCGCCGAGTTCGATGCCGTTCCAGACGATGTCGTAGGCGAGGGCACGGGCATGGGCGAGGTCTTCAACATCGTCAGGGTGGGGCGCAGTGAAGGGGTGGTGAAGGGCTTCAAGGCGGTTTTCGTCGGTGTTGAACTCGAACATCGGGAAGTCTGTCACCCAGAGCAGATTGTTCTTGGTATGGTCAATGAAACCAAGTTCTTCCCCAAGCTTCAAGCGCAGACGACCCAGGTAATCTAACACCGTCGTTTCATCGCTGGCTCCAAAGAGGAGCAGATGGCCGGGTTCAGCACCAGTCCGCTCAAGAAGCGAGGCTGAGACTTCCGGGGTAAGGCTGTCCTTGAGGGCACCGATAGTATCGATGGTGTTACCTTCGCGGACGCGTATAAACGCTAATCCTTTCGCTTTGAACTGGGCAACAAAATCGAACAGATCCCCACCTGGCTTAATCCGCGTATTCGTGATCTTGGTGTCCCCACCAGGAATCGGGAGGCAAATAATCTTCCCACCCGCTGAGAGTACACTCGAAAACACCTTGAATCCGCTGTTTGCGAATAGATCGGAAACATTGACGAGTTCCATGCCGAAGCGGGTGTCCGGCTTATCGGAACCGTAACGGCTCATCGCTTCTGGGTAAGGAATGCGCGGGAAAGGCCGAGGGACTTCAACGCCCTTGATCTCACTGAAAATTTTGGCGATCAAGCCTTCGTTAAAGTCGAGGATTTCCTCAAGACTTAAAAAACTGGTCTCGATATCCAGTTGGGTAAATTCGGGTTGGCGGTCAGACCGCAGATCTTCGTCCCGGAAGCAACGGGCAATCTGGTAGTAGCGATCCATGCCAGCCACCATCAGCAGTTGCTTAAACAGTTGAGGGGATTGAGGCAGGGCGTACCATTCACCAGGGTTGACACGGGAAGGTACGAGGTAGTCGCGGGCACCTTCGGGAGTGGAGCGCGTCAATACTGGGGTTTCAATCTCGACAAAATTGTTGTCATCTAAGAAGCGGCGCATCACCTGGGCGACTCTAGCCCGCAGGCGCAGGTTCTGTTGCATCGAGGGACGACGCAGATCCAAGTAGCGGTACTTAAGCCGCAACTTTTCATCCACAGCCTCCCCGTCGGCAATCGCAAAGGGCGGAGTCTTCGCCTCGTTGAGGATCTTGAGGGACTGGGCATAGATTTCAACCGTGCCCGTGGCAAGCCGAGGGTTTAAGGAATTTTCGGGGCGTTGAGTGACTTTGCCTTTTACTTCAACGACAAATTCAGAGCGTACTTTTTCGGCAAGCACAAAGCTTTCGGGGGTGCGCACAGGGTCTGCGACGATCTGCACAATCCCCGTGTAGTCCCGTAAATCCAAGAAAATCACACCACCATGATCCCGGCGACCGTCGATCCAACCGTAAAGGGTGACTTCCTTGCCGATATACTCACTACCTAATTTGCCGCAATACTCAGTACGCATCGTTATCTATTTAGAGTCAGTCTTTCCATGGTGCCATAGTCCGGGCAAGGTTCGCTACGAACCGTTTTTCCGTATCCGTGCAGAGAGAGATTTCGACATGGGCAGTGCATCTGTGGGTACTTCTAAACTGGCGCGCTCAAGGCAGAGAAATGATCACTGCACAGCCTTTCGTCCTCGATGAGCGAAATCAAGGTGTTGCTCTTAGCAAGCGTGGTAAACCAGCGGGTGAATCACTTGGCGCTGCAATCTTCCTTGGGTTATTTTTTATTCCTTTTATTTTGGTCGGTATCGGTGTTGTCTTGGCGAGTATCCACAGTGCCATTGAGTGGGGGCAAATGCAGCAGAGTGGTGTCGTTACCTTCGCAACAGTCACACAGCTAAAAATCGATGAAGACAGCGAAGGTGACACGTTCTATGCCTCCTACCGATTTAGTTTAAGTAATGCCCAGGGATACCACGCCTACTCCAAAACAAAGAGTGTTGGTAAGCAACTCTACTACACCCTCGAAAAAGGTGGCCAAATTCCCATTCGCTACCTCAAAAGCGATCCCAATATTTCCAGGGTCGGTGCTTCAGAAACCCTGCCGGGGGAGGCGATTGGTTTAGGCGGTTTCGCTTTACTGTGGAACTCGATTATCGGCACCATTGTTTGGGCTTTCAGCTACGGCTTCTGGTTAGAGCGCCAGTATGCGACCAAGAGTCGGCTCCTAGATGGAACGTTGACGCAAGTGACCGCTGAACTCGACAGCGATAGCGATCTACAGCTAAAACTCAGCTATCAGTTTCACTCACCGGATGGCGAAGTCCTCTATGGAAATAGTTCCCGGATGCGCAACGATCTGAAGGGAAAAGCAATGCCAACTTACGGAACACCCGTTGTCGTTGCCTTTGTCGATAAGAAAATACATCGTCTGCTTTAGCATATAAGTTTCTCCACCAATTTGCTCACTGCAGGAGTAGACACAAGATGGCGCGAAAACTTGACGGTGCTATTTCTTAATCGCCAGCAAAAGATTTGAGCTACCCATGGCAAATCCATAGCCAATCGGAAAGTTGATTGCTTTGACATTCGCATTGTTGGCATAGATCGCCCGAAGACTCGGTTGGTACTTGTTTTTGAAGAGGGAAATTGTCCCTTTGTAACTGCCGTAGAAGTGCAAGTCCCAAAGCTTTGGATTTAAAGCTCTGAGCGGTAGGCCAGAATCATCCTGGAGAATGGCACTGCTTTGTGCCAAGACAAGATTGCGCGTTTTTGAAAAATAGGTGTTGTGGAGAAGATAGGAAGCTGCTTTTAAGTAGGTGATCGGCTTCACTAATTTTTGGACAAACGCAGTGAATTCAGGATGATCGATCAGTCCCGAATCGGAAAGATCTTGGGAGAAATAGTAGAGTGAACGAATTTGATTGGGATTGCCTGAGGTAAAGTCAATGCGAACACCGTGGGCTTGTTTTTTGGACAGCCTAGAGAACTGGGTGGCATCGAGAACTTGGGGGTTTCCATTTTTGGCCAAGGTGAAATATTCAACGTTCAACAACTGATGATTCGTTCTGGCGAGAAAAACGAAAAGTGACGGCAACACACCACGACTTTGAAAATCTACTTTCATGTCATTGGTGCGAAAAAAGCTGGCGTAGAGGACAGTATTTAAAGCACTGCGTAGACTAGATAACTCTTGGATGAGGGATTCGGGGGTGGCTGTGTCCTCATTTGGAATCGGGCCAACCGGCTCTAGACCGACCAAAATGTAGGTCCTTCCCTGGGGGAAGAAGGCATCGACGTAGAGAAAGTCAGGGCCGCTGAAGGGATAGAAAATGGACGAGCTAGATTTGCGGATATTGGCTAATTCTTGGTTTCCCCAGGTGCGCACTTTGGCAATTTGCCGACGATCGAGGGATGCCCATGCGGAGGCAAAACTGCGGCTGTGAGATTTCCACGTCAAGGTGTTTTCGAGGGGAGCCAGTGTACTATTCGCTGGAACACTTAATCCTGCTAAAAAACGGGCCGTATTGGTGAGTTGGTCTGGGGAAGTTTCGGTGGTTATCTGAGGAACAGCATAGACGGGCACAGCAAAGCTGAGGAGCAACGCCAAAATCCAACAAGAACGGAACATTAACTTTCTCCAGAAGGAACTGCGACAGGATTGCGGGTGAGCGCGTAGATTCCTAAACCCAAAAGAATCGTTCCCAATCCCGCGAGGGATTCAGTCGGCTTACCCAGCAATGTGAACACCAACATCCAACCACTGATGATCAGAAAAATGATCGGTGTGAGGGGGTATCCCCAGGTTTTGTAGGGGCGCGGCAGTTCAGGGAAGCGCAGGCGTGAAACGAAGACACCTAGCACTGTCAAGAAGGCAGAGAGGGTCAGGGTGAAACTCAAATAGGTGATCAAGGCATCGAACGTCGCTGTCCAGAGCATTGCGATCACCAAAGCGCTTTGGATCAAAATGGCATTCTTTGGAATGCCTTGCTTATTCTCAGTCGAA
>JACMLN010000191.1 GCA_014379585.1 Gloeobacterales cyanobacterium ES-bin-313
GCCAGTGTGGAGAGCCTTGTGGCGGTTGCCCGTGGCCGCAGCCAAGCAACGATGTACAAGAGCAGCTTGCGACCGCTTGCCCTGGAAACACCTCTTGCTGTTTTGATCGATGGCAATACCAGTGGAGGGGCTGAAGCTCTGGCTGCACAATTGGGACGCACGAACCGTGCCCAAGTCTTCGGTAGTGCGACGCGCGGAAACGATCTCTATTCAGAAGTGTTTGCTTTACCCACAGGTGCAGCGCTCCGTCTTGGCATTGGCCGCTTGCGCATGGGAGATGGCCGTTCCTTGAGCGATGGTGTTCAGCCGACAGAACCCTCCACCAAGGATCCTCTGGCTTCGGCAATTCAAGCGCTGAGTTCTAAACCGACTGCGGCACTGGAACCGAACATTTTTCCGGCAACCCAGAAGATTGGCACCTACACGCTTGGTTTCAACGCAGGCACAGGTGACTTGGGTATCCCTGGCAGTGTCGAATACTTTGCTGGAATCGATGCGAATGCGCTGCGCCCCAAGGACGAACTGAAAATCTGGTACGTGCCCGACTACACCATCTTCAATTACAAGCCACCTTCGTCGATTCTCAATTTCTTTGGGGATCGGGTCTATACCACTGCTAGTAACGCGATGACAGACAAAGGCATCCGCATCGGCAGTACTTTTAACGATGTGCTTGCGGCCTACGGAAGTTCTAGTCAGGCGGGATACAACGAAATCAATCCCTACCCTGTCAAGGCAAGGGGCAACCGCCAGAATCGTTACTACGTCAACTACGATGCTCTCGGAGTCAGTTTCGGGTTTGAGACTGGAACGAATCTTGTCAAAGAGATCGGCATCTATAAACCAGGCAGCTAAACACCACTGATCACCGAAGATGGCTAGGAGCTATTCGGGGTTATTGGATCAACTATTTCCTTGAACCCTTTCCCTTTTGAAAGGAGAGTTTAAGGCCACCAATTCACTCCAATTGCAACGTATTGATTTCTCATTGGTTTGCATTCGAGCACTACTTGGGAATAGAACGTTGTCCTTCCTTGATCAATCAATCCGCGCATTATTTTTATTTTGGTGAGTGGGATAAATATGGCGAACGGCACCAAAGGGAAGGGGCGAGCCCCTCCCTCTGGACTCCCACCCCGTGGGGGACAGAAGCCTGTCCCCCACACCCCCTTGGCAACTTTAGTGGCTTGGTACTCGGTGTTGCTGGGTTGCGCAGGCTTTTTGGCACGATGCGGGCGGGTGCGCAACCAGCACAGTCTGTGGACTGGTGGCACGGTAGGTATAACGCTGCGCGTTCCAGGCCCATGGCGCTACGCGTGGTGATGCGGAATTGGAGGGGGATCATCGAGAGAGGTCTGGGTGAGCGATGGGAAGCGCATTGGGTTTTGATGCCTCAGTCACTCATTGCGATGACGAATCGTCAATCACTTGCCTCTGAATCCCGCAGATCTGCGGGGGCATCAGAGACTTCTAGTGGCATGGGGAAAATCTGCTGAAGTGCATTTCTAGTTCTTTGGGGACACGCTTTAATGCTCGACGCTAACAGATGAGCCAGGGAAACTGGAACAGCATGACCAATTTGACGCATAGACTGTCCCCCAAACAACTCCACAGATTTCACTTTGGCCTCACCACTCAGCCTAACGCCACAACTACCATAAACTCCTGCAAACCTTGCTTATCGGCGATGCTTACTTCCGACCAGTTTTGGCCGTTTTGAGTCAAAGACTTTGCAGAAAGCTTTGAAGATCTGGTGCATCCATGAGGGATTCAGCCAACTGTTTGAGCTTCTCGGCATCAGTAATGGCTTGAACTTGCGAAACAACTGGCATATCCAGAGAGCCAAATTTGTGAGCCACGAGTTGTAGAAGGATTTCCCGTGCAGCTTCTTGCCGCCCTTCTTGTCGTCCTTCTTGCAGAGTTTTTTGCTTCCACTCAAGATATGCAGATGAGACGTTCATGAGTTGTTCCTCTTCTTCTAGTGAAATGTCTGACTGTTGCTCTGTTCTGATTGCCCACGAGGCGACGAGTTCTAGAGCTAAGTTGCGCAGCGGATCGTCTTTGGGGAGGGCGAGTACTTCGTCGATGGCCTTCTTTTGGATCTTACCTTTGCCTAAGATACGCAGCCATAAGGTATCGCGTGTTGGCTTAAGCTGATGGACAGCGACGAGAGCGGTATGCTCTCCAACTCCCAGGAAGTACACACCCTTTCCCCATTCCTCAGAAGGATCAGCTTTGAAATCGGCCAAGATCCTTTTGGAGATGGTTGGGCCGACGACCCAAAGCATCTCATAATCAGCCTCTCGGAGTTTTTGCTTATTGCGCTTGGCCTCGCGCAGATGCTCGCCATGTTGAATGAACAAGCGCATCTGACAAGTGCGAATTTCAAGATGGGCTGGGGGATTCCTGTAGGGTTCGATGAGGCAGGTTGCAGCGGCAATCCGGCCAAGCAATCCGAGTTTTTCTCTGTCTGCTGCTTTTTCGGGTAGAGGCACGAAAAGCAAATCGATGCTACGGACTTCGCTGCTGACTTCGACTTCTGTGCGAGCGATGCCAACGGTTTCAAGAAGCCCAACGAGCAATTCTTTGGAAAACTGATCGTGGCGGGTGCGAGTCATTGATTCCTCCTTGGGCTACGTTGAAGCCCCAATCAGGGGCGATGTTCTCCTTCAGATATTGCTCAATGAAAACTCCTTTTGGGCGGTTAGATCAAATTGGTCACGCAAGATGAGATTAATCGCCGATATATTGAGCGGTGGTTGCAACTTTCGGACATTTACTGTACCGAAAGGCTCTGTTTTTTCATTCAGATAAAATTGGCTATGCACTGGGTAGCCGATCTCCAGCGTGAAGGCTTAACAATAGCAAACGTGGCTATGATTCTAGTTTCTGGCTCAACAAGTTAAACATTATCTCTTTGGCTTGCTTTACAACAAGTTCATTACTAGTATCGGCATTTAAAAAGCTGGTAAGCGTTGTGTAATCTTCGTGAGTGAGCTGTTGGCATGCCTGGATTCTTTGACTCAGTAAGAGCAAAGTTTGGGAATTGGGAGAAATGATACGCGCTAACCGTTCGACTACACGCGGGTCTGTACTCCCCATTTTTTGCAATAGACTTGCCCCTTCTAGACGCATAGAAGAATCATCATCTGAAAGCCAGCCAATCAAGGATAAAAATGCTTCTTGAGGTGTTTTCTTAAAGAAGTCAGAAGCTACTGCTTCAATGTTTGTGTACTGACTACCAAACTTGGCTAATGCTAACCAGACATCTTTCCTGTAGACACCCGCTCTAGCCAAACCTAAAGCTGCATGACAACGAACATCTGGATCTTCATCACCTAATTTCATTTCGCATAACTGTTTAGCAAATAGGCTTTCATTTGTGAGTGTACTAACGAGTCGGACAGCTTCCATTCTTACTTCCCACTTTTCATTAGCAAGCAAAGGTTCAAGATCGTTTACTCTTTGCTCATCAATGTAAAAACTAATTGGAAATGAGCGGATAGTTTGAATAAAGCACTGCGTAAATAGTGTGTACGGCTGCTGCTGAATCACCTTAGCCAGCTTTGAAATTACTTCCAATATAAAGCTGCGTTTTAAACCGATATCATCGGCAATACAGGCTGCCACAAGCCGTAAGTTTTTTCGCAAAAATATTTCCTGCGGATCGTCTTCTCCTAATAGATCTCTGGCAAGTTCTGTCGCAGTATCCCGATCTTGCCGAATTAAGCTGATATGGCCAACAGCCAAGAGAATAATCTCTCTCCATCGCGGATCGTGACGCAATGGCAATAAGTTTTGCTTGGTCTTACTGATGGGTGTGGTGAGAGCAATTGCGGATAAGTATTCCTCAAAAGTTGGATGCCAAAAAGCAAAAATATTGCTTGAACGCTTCTCCAACAAACCTGCTTTACCAACAATTGCCTCTAAATAACTTTTCGCAGTTGCTTCGGGAGTCTGGCTGTCTAGTTCTTCATCTTGAAGAATGGAAACTATCTTGCGATGGAGTTCTTCTCGGTGAATGATGCCTGTGGGCTTTTCACTGCGAGTCCATCTAGCGACCTTCGATAATACAACCGTTAAGTTATCAATAGAAAGTTCTATGCCCGCTGCTTGAGGCAGTTCTGAGCGCCATTGATTCCAGGTATCTAATAATGTGTTCAGTGCGCGTGCATAGAGTTTTACCCGCTGTTCAGGGAGCCTTGCCTGTTCATGGCGAATTAAACAGATGATCACTAGCATGAGTGGATTTGTGGCAAGATCGATGACTTTTTGATGGCGCTGAATTTCAGCGATCATGCTTTCTGCTTCATTTTGAGCTTGATCCAGCTTGGGTACTTGTGGATGCCTCCAAAGCTCAAAGGCATGATGCCAACGGCGTACAAATGTTTTGACCTGCTCAAGGTTAAATCTTAATAGCTGAACATGGGTAATTGCTTCCTGAAATCGAATGTAGCCGTAGGGTCGGGAAGTAATGATAATCATGTTTTGCTGGTTTTGAGCAATAAACTGCTCAACAAGCTTGACTACATTAACCCGCTGAGCATGGCTGGGGATCTCATCCACACCATCGAGAAGCAGTAGCACTTTACCCTGCTGAAATTCAACTTCCATCGCCTGTTGGAGAGCTATTCCACCACGTTCATTTAGCTTTTCATCTAAAAAGAGATCTAGGTTTATCTCATTGCCTCCTCGGTTATTTTGCCAATCTGCAAAAGCAGCTAAAGAAAGGAGGATTGGTGTAAGTGATTTGCTCCATCCGAAACGTTTTTCTATCTCACCTGCACCAAGTGCAGATGTACGCGCTAAGTAGCGCAACATCACACTTTTACCCGCTCCTGGTTCTCCTAAAACAACTGTATGTTTCGCCTGCTGCAACAAGTTGCCAAGGGTCAAATCTTTTTGCTCTTGTTTGCCATGACTACGCCAACGCTTACCAGTGAGTTCAGCATATTTTTCCTCTAAGCCAGTGCGCTCAGAAAGCCTTAGATCTTCAATTCGCAATAGTTTCTCAAGGATGTCGCTCTCCTCGGCACGGTTATCCGAAAAATCGCGATCCATGCCAAAGCGCGGCTCAACATACACACTGTCCAACTGAAGTGAGGCCGCATGTTCTTTGCGCACAATGTCCGAAATACCTCGATAGTCTGCATAGAAGTATTCCAGGGCGACCCGTTGTCGATGGGAGATTAAAGCAGTTTCAAGAGCGAGTGCTTCTAATTGCGACTTCTCTGTAAATATTCCAGCACCCTGGAGGAGTGAAATAAGTGCATCAAACTTGTCCGAATTTTGTTTGACCTCAATGAGCAAGCTATCCCCGACTTCCGACAAATCTTGTAAGAACTGCTTATTGGTTCCCATGGCTTGCAGGAGCTTATCTTCAAATTGATCCTGATCTTCAGCAGCGCCCAACTCACCAGCAACAGTACTCAACGCCAAAAGGAGCGGACCTAAGATCGGAATCTGCTTTAATTGCTCTTCTGTAAATTTCTCAACACCTTTCAGTACTGCAAGTAGCAATGCCTTCCCTGTAGGCTTTCGGATCTCTAGCTTTGGATAGGGAGCTTGAAGTTCATCTGAAAAACCTGAACCCAATTCTTTTCGCTTCAAAGCATGGCTCGCTTCGGGCAAATCAGCCCAACTATCCAATTAGTTCGCCTACATTGTATATCTCGAATCCCAAGTTACTCCTGGGAAGTGGTCTATCGATGTTCGCCATACAGGACTTGATGGTGCTGTGGACGATATGAGCCAACACTTTGCCCGCAAATCAGTTCGCACTGCGGCTGCACCTTCAACTTAAACACTCAAAGCCCCTCAATTTTCGCTTTTAAGCTCAAGCCTGCTGCTTTCAACCCCGACTCTCTCCAAAAAAGTCCGAGCATTTGGGTTCAAAGTGGCAGGCTTTTCGTTCTAAACCCCATCGTTCTCGTTCTGAACCTCAACTTTCTCGTGTAGAGCCAGAAAGTTTTCGTTCTGAACCCCGACTTTCTGGTTTGCAACCGCAATCTTCAGGTTCATACCGATTCGTCATCGGAATGAGTAGCTGGGGCAAAACCCAATGCGCTTCCCATCGCTCACCCAGACCTCTCTCGATGATCCCCCTCCAATTCCGCATCACCACGCGTAGCGCCATGGGCCTGGAACGCGCAGCGTTATACCTACCGTGCC
>JACMLN010000192.1 GCA_014379585.1 Gloeobacterales cyanobacterium ES-bin-313
TCAACTCGACTGCCATTGCTTGGGTGCATGTGAGTGCGAGGAGGGCGGCGGCGCCAACACTCGGAAAAATCAGGCGATCAATTGGATTCATCTGCATAGGAAGCTTTCAGTGACTTGTTAGTGGGGAGAGATTGATTCTCTAGATACATTAACCAAGGGAAATCCAGAAATTGGCAACCCATTTTAATAATTGAAAACGTTGCCACCTAGAAAAATCCTTGAACGTGCAACTCGTCGAATGCCCGATAGATCGTCGCAACTGTGGACATGGCAAAGATCTCACCGGAACGTACCCTTGGAAGCACCTCCGAAAAAGGAATCAACACCACTTCGACCCCTGCACTTTTCTCCGTTGGATCTAGAGATTGCTCTGCCACTTTATGCGCCTCAGTTCCTAAAAAAGTATAGAGGTAATTATTATGTCGAGAGGCATCAGTGGCGATGCAGCCGATTTGACTTAGGGCACTACACTGATAACCTGTTTCCTCAAGCAATTCCCGCTGTGCTGCTTCTAGCGCTTTTTCATCATGAAAGAAGCCTGTCGGTAACTCTAGGGTTGTATGGGCAACCCCTTGTCGAAATTGCTTGACAAAAATGACATGATTGCTGGCGGTAGCCGCAAAGACAACGACCAGATCTGGGCGCAATGAAACGAAGTAATCGTCGAGAATTTGGCCGTCGGGCAATTCGACACAGTCTTGGCGCAGATTGTACCAGTGGTGCTCAAAGGCCACTTTCGAGGCAAGGGTCTTCCAGGGCTGAATGGCCATGGTTTGTCCTATGAGTTACGCGAGGATAGGTACTCTACCCTCGCATGGTTTTCTAGACCCTACCAGACTCGGCAGGCATTCTCGCGCACCATCGCCGATTTCTCGCTACATCCGAACGCTTTTTTGAACTCTGAGAAGTTAGACACAACGCCGTTTACCCGGAACTCTGATTGGGAATGGGGGTCGGTAAGCGCGCGGAGGCGCTTGGTTTCGGGAGTTGAATTCGAGCACCAGATCTGACCGTAGCTGATAAAGAAGCGCTGTGCAGGAGTAAATCCGTCGATCAAGCTCTTTGCTTGGGTCATTTTGTCCGTCATCATTCCCATGGCATCAGGCAGCTTGGCCTTGTCCCCCATGGCTCCCATAGCATCAGGCAGCTTGGCTTGTTCTGCGAGGGTCTCCATCAAGGCAGCGTAGGCAATCCGAATACCACCGTTGTCGGCAGTATTTTCGCCGAGGGTGAGTTTGCCATTTAGCTTGACATCAGCGACGGCAGTATAGCCCGAGTACTGATCCACAAGGCAACTGGTTCGGCTCTCGAAGGCTTTGACATCTTCGGCTTTCCACCAGTCCCGCAAGTTGCCAGTGCCATCAAATTGGCGGCCTTCATCGTCAAATCCGTGGGTGATTTCGTGACCGATCACCATGCCGATGCCGCCCAAGTTGACTGCATCGTCGATTTTGCCATCGAAGAAGGGAGGCTGGAGAATTCCAGCCGGAAAGTTGATGTCGTTGGCCTGGGGATCGTAGTAGGCATTGACTGTCGGTGGTGAAATGCCCCATTCCCCACGGTTAAAGGGCTTGCCGATCTTGTTGATTTGGCGTTTGAACTCGAAGGCATCTGCTCTTTGGGAGTTACCGAGGGCATCGCCACGCACAGTTTTAAGGCTGCTGTAGTCGCGCCACTTGTCTGGGTAGCCAATTTTGTTGGCGATCTGTTGAAGCTTTTTCAGCGCCTCTTTGCGGGTTGGCTCGCTCATCCACTCCAGACTGGCAAGATCTTCGCCGTAGGACTTTTCGAGGGCAGCCACTAACTTGAGCATCCGGACTTTGCTCTCAGGACTGAAGGTTTCTTTGACATACAATTTGCCCAGTTCTTCGCCAAGATCGTTGTCTGTATACTGAACGCAGCGCTTCCAACGGGGTTTGAGTTGTTTCGCTCCTGCTAGGGTTTGGGCATAAAACAGAAAATCCGCATTCACAAAAGGAGTCGATAGCATGGGGGCAGAACTGTGCACTAACTGCCAACGCAGATAGGTTTTGAGTTCTTCGAGGCTGAAAGACTGAATCACTGCGCTCGTGGTCTTAAAGAAACCCGGTGCGGTAATATTCAGGGTTTTGAAAGGCGGTGCTGGAATGCCACGAAAATAGGCATTCCAGTTAAAGTTGGGGGCGAGTGCGTTCAGTTGTTGGAGGCTGACTGGGTTGTAAAGTTTCTGGGGATCGCGGCGCTCGACGCGGCTCAAAGATCCCTTGGCGAGGGCTGTTTCGATCTTGAGAACTGTGTCCGCATTTTTTGCAGGATCACCTAGACCAAGATCTTCTAATAGTTCAAACATGATTTTGATGTGGGCAACATAGGCTTTGCGTTGTTCCACGGATTTGGGATCGACCTTCATATAATAATCCCGATCAGGAAGCCCCAATCCACCCTGGTCTGCGTAGGCAATGACGCGATTAGCATCCTTAAAATCCTGGTTTGAACCAAAAGCGAACAGAGCAGGGACACCGATGGGATGAAGTTCAGCGATCAGTTCGGCCAATTGCGCTTTAGACTTTAAGTTCGCAATGCGTTGCAATTGGGGTGCCAAAGCGCCTGATCCTTTTGCCTGAATGGTGAGTTCGTCCATACAACTGCCGTAGTAGTCGCTAATTCTTTGGGTCTCAGGGGTCGGTTTCGCCACCACGGTGTCTAAAATACTGTGCAACTTGTCCCGATTGCGCTCAGCCAATTCGTTGAAGCGTCCCCAAGTTGTTTGGTCAGCAGGAATCGGATTATTTTTGATCCAATTGCCGCAAGCATACTGAAAAAAGTTTGTACAAGCAGAGACACTTGTGTCCATACTAGACAAGTCGAAACTGCGAGTCACCGTTTCAGCCTGAGCACTGAACATCGGTGCAGTCAAAGTGGCGATTGCTGCTAACAGCCCAAACCCGCTTAAATTGCGCATTCTTTCCCTCGTAAAGCTTTGAGATTATCCCGGCACGCTTATGACGATAACCGATCTTCCCAGCTTGCTGAAAATGCACTACCGTCAGAACGGTCTCTTTAAGCGATTTTCACCCATGCGCCGCTTTCTACCCTTGCTATTTCTGTTGTTTGCCCCCGCCGCAATGGCCCAAACACCACTACCGCCCACGCCAAGCCCAGAGTTAGAACAGCAGGTGCTCGAAGTTATTCGTCGCCACCCCGAAGTTATTCTTGAAGCCGTCGGCAAATATCAGACCCAGCAGCGCAAAGCCAAACGCAGTGCTGAAATCCAAGAATTTCTCAAAAATCCGCTCAAAGTGGATATCAGTAATGCCCCAATACTCGGCCCTGCCGATGCAGCAATCACGGTTGTTGAATTTTCGGACTTTCAATGTCCTTTCTGTGTACGTTCCCAGGCAGTCCTCAGTGTGCTTAAAGAAAAGTACAAGGGTAAACTACGCATCGCCTACCTGCATTTTCCCTTAGAGCAACTCCACCCCCAGGCAAAGCCCGCCGCCTTTGCTGCTTGGGCGGCTGGCCAGCAGGGCAAATTCTTTGAGTACCACGACCGACTGTTTGCCCTTCAAGAGAAGATTTTACCCACAAGTTTTGAGCAGATCGCTCGGGATCTCAAACTCGATCTTGTGCGATTCAACAAGGATCGCAACAGTCCCCAAGCCCAAGCGCGGATCAAGGCAGATATGCAGATTGGCGAAACTTTAGGGATCAAAAGTACCCCGACTTTTATACTGAATGGTATTCCCCTCGAAGGTGCCCAACCCGTAGACGTTTTTGAAGAAATCATCAAACTCGTTCTAGAACCTAAGACTTAACTGGCTTTTCCTAGAAAGAGGCGTAGTCTGCTGCGCCTCTGAGCATCGCCTTTTCCAGATTTCTTAGTTTCAGCACTTATCGAGGAAGGCTTTTGCGTGCCCTCCCCGGTTTGGTCGTTTTACAGCATTTTTATTAGACCGTTTCAATCTGTCAGTACAATTAATAATTAGTCCGACGTGCCATCAGTTGTTCTTCGAGGGCGGCGATGCGGTTGTAGGCAGCCGTCAATTGAGCAGTTAATCTCTGGATTTGTGCTTCCGGTGAAAGCATTCTGCCATTGGCGGAGGGAGTACGACTAGTCATCTCTGTTGCTTCAGGCAAAACATCTTTGTTGACAATCTGTAAAGGGTTGGGCAGGGCTTGACTGCGCAACGCCAAAATCATCTTGTCTGGTAACATCTGCAGGGTGAGCTGCATCGTATCTAATTTTTCGTATAACCCTTCTAGTGACTCGTTGAGAGTATCCATCTTGCTAGAACCTGCAAAAGTTGCATTCATTCTAGAAAGCTTCCAATGCTTATCCTAGGTTTACCCTGATTCTCTTAAGCTTATGGGCGTGGGATCAATCTCCCTCAGAATTCTTATTTCTTTGCTAGCAATCTTCCCACTAAGATCGGAAGGTTTTAAAGAGGCATGGCAGGATGCGCCTAGGAATTCTTGGTTTGGGCCTGATTGGTGGTTCTCTAGGGCGAGATTTGAGTGCCCTTGGCCATCATGTCTGTGGTGTGACAACACAGGAAAGTGAGGCGCAGACTGCGATAAGCATGGGCGCCGCAGCCGAGGCAGGAACCGATCTCGCCCTTTTAAGCGCCTGTGAAGTAGTGATCCTCTGTGTTCCGATTCCAGCGATTTTACCGATGATCGAATGCCTTACACAGATCCTCGATCCAAGCACAGTCCTCACGGATGTTGGCTCTGTCAAAGCGAGCATTGTCCATGATGCAGAAAAACTTTGGCCACACTTTGTCGGTGGTCACCCAATGGCAGGAACGACAAGTCGAGGAATGGCAGCAGCCCAACGCCATTTGTTTCGTGGGCGACCCTACGTGGTCACACCCACTGAAAATACGGATCACCATGCTCTTGGGGTGATTATCGAGATGGTCAAGAGTTTGGACGCAACTTGCATCACCATGGACTGTGACACCCACGACCGCTCTGTCGCCCGGATTAGCCACTTGCCGGTCTTTGTCAGTGCAGCCTTGCTCCTCAACCTTGGAGACGATCCAGACGCATCCAAACTCGCCAGTTCCGGGTTCTTTGATACCAGTCGCGTCGGTGGTGGCAACCCTGCCCTCGGTCTAGCGATGGCCCAAGGCAATCAAGCAAAGTTAGTGGCTGAACTGCGCAGCTATCGTCAGCATTTGGAGAAGCTTGAACAGGCCGTGGCAGAATCGGACTGGCAAACGGTGAGCGCTGCCCTTGCTTGGAGCAATCAGCGGCGCACCCAGCTATTTCCCGAAAAGGGTTGAGGAATCTCGTTACATGGTCAAAATCGCCCTCGTCGATTACGGAGTCGGTAACCTGCACTCGGCCTGTAAAGCTTTGGAATGGGCAGGAGCCGAAGTGTTGCTGACGGCAGATCCGCAAATCATGGCTGCCGCCGACGGCATTGTCCTTCCTGGTGTCGGTGCCTTTGATGCGGCGATGACCAGGCTTGAGAACTTAGAACTCACCCAACCACTCAAAGCATTAATCGCTCAGGACAAGCCACTCCTGGGTATTTGCCTCGGTCTACAGGTGCTCTTTGAAAGTAGTGAAGAAGGAACGCGTCCCGGCCTTGGCGTGCTGCCTGGTCGGATTAAGCGCTTTCGGCCTGAGCCTGGCTTGACCATTCCCCATATGGGCTGGAATCAACTCCAGTTTGATCAGCCGGACTGCCCGCTCTGGCACGGCTTGGAGCCAAGTAGTTGGGTCTATTTTGTCCATTCCTACTACGTAGATCCTGCTCATCCTGGGGATTGTTCGGCATCGAGTGTGCATGGCCAGCAACCCTTCACCGCCGCTGTCGCCCACAAAAAACTTTGGGCTGTCCAATTCCATCCGGAAAAGTCAGCCCAAAGTGGTTTACAGATGCTCAAGAACTTTGTCGGTAGCCTCTAGCCTTCGGTGTGGGTTGCCAGGATATCCCACATTTGGCGAAGTCCTTTTTTGGTGCGCCGAGAAACGGTCATCGGCGAAAGACCCATGCGGCGGGCGACTTCCGTTTGAGTGAGATCTTGAAAGAAGACGTACTCCAAGATCACGCGGGTCGTGCGCTCAAGCTTGCTGAGAGCCTGTTCAAGATGGATGCGCTCGTCTTCAGCAAGGCGGAAACTTTGATAGCGCTTATCTGGGAGCAATGCACCGAGGCTGAGGCTTTCGTCGTCGCCGTGGCCAAGGGAACCATCCAAACTCAGTAGGGATTTGTTGCGCTCGGCAAGTTTGACTTCGCGCCATTCTTCAACGCTAATTTCGAGAGCCAGGGCTACATAGTCATCGCTGGGGGGGTGTCCTGCTTCCTGGGTATACTGTTGAATGACTTGACGCCCCTTACGATTCATCTCTGCGTAGCGGCGGGGAGTGCGCACCGAAGACCCCTTATCCCGCAGGTAGTGCTGCATCTCACCACGAATGTATGGAACCGCAAAAGAGCTAAACGAGTAGCCCCGTTGCAATTCGAAGCGCTCAATCGCACGAATCAAGCCAATGGTTCCCACTTGTACGAGATCTTCAAAAGGTTCGCTGCAGCGACTACCCACTTGGTGAGCGACTTTCCGCACTAGGCCAAGATTTTGTTCGACGAGTTGATTGCGTAGGCGAGTCGAGGGGGTGCGGCTGTAGGTAGCCAGCAGGTCGATAGAATCTTGCTTTGCTGTTTGCACATTCATAAAACCTTTACTCCGTTTCCAACCGTGTTTTGCGCTCTATGCCGATTCTTCATCAGATCAACCAATCGCACCATCGTTGAATACGCTGACTTTCCCGAAGGCTCAGGTTGTAACCGCCGCTTTTTTATTTCAGGGCTTTGACAAGACTTTGGCAATTTATGAAAAATTCGTTTCCAGATTCTCTTTAAAATGTTCTGTAAATCTGTCTACAGATAGAGTTTCAGCTTGACAGCAGTTTGCATTGTCTTGAAATCTTGACGATAATAGCGATGCAATTTCTATACGCATAAATACGGAGAAAGTGGTTCAACGCCTTATCAGCGCTTCATAACATCCTTAATGGCTTTCACATATATCTTCATAGTTTGTGATGCCATTGCTACCATTACAGGCGCAGGTTCACCTCTAAACCAGTCGAGCCAATATTTTTGACTTCGACTACCAGGGCATCTTTCGGGTTCCAAGTAGTCGGAAGGGCAATGTCTGAAGTCAAGGGGAGCAGTCCGGTGCGCTGGAAAGGTTTAGGCACAAAATTCGACGCAGGGGCGACAAACCCCCCCTTGGCAGCGACGGTTGGATAGAGGGTCAAAGAGATTGGACTGGTGCCGCTGATGGATTCGACGGAGACGTGTAGGGTTTGTCCAGGTTGAGCAAGTACATAGACCCGTTGGTACTGGGTTGCGGGCAAAGTCATCTGCTGGCTACTGCCAAGGGCGACTTGCTTGCCGACGGAGGGTTGGTAGGTGTCACTTCCGGCGCAGCCAACAACACTGAGAGCGAGCAAAAGAATGATTGATCTAGGAATCCACATGGCTTTGTTGTCTCCTCAAACGCTCGATCACAACCACCATTGTGACAATCACCAAAAGCGCCTTGATCGGCCAAGGAGCAGCCCCCCACCAAAGACTATGGACGAGGGCGAGCAGACTCACTACAAAAACAAGACGGTGCAGGCATTTCCAGCGCCGAAGACCGAGCCACTTCACAGCAAAGTTGGAACTTGTGATCACCAATGGCACCATCAGCACTAACCCCACCCCACCGATCCAAGTCGAAAAGCGTTCACTGTCGCTCAAAAACTCAATGCCTTCGAGGGAGCCACCTAAGATGTGAACGACACTCAACCATGCGTGCGCCAAGGCAAATCCAAACGAGGCAATTCCCAATCCCCGCCTCCACGCCAACAACCGCGCCGAACGTCGAGCGATCAAGATCAAAAACAAGCACAAGCACGCTGCCCAGCCATAATATTCACAAAGACGTTGACCCTGGAGGTGGCCTGTGTACTGCAAGAGCGAAAGGGTTTCTAGCAGTGAAGCTCCCACATAGGCGGCAACTAGAACAATGCAACTCGTTACCCAATTGGCCATTCCACCAGTGTAGGTTGGCTTAGGTGTAGAGTTCTAGGCAAAATTCGAGCCACTGGCTTTGCATGACCGCTGGTGCATTCACCATAAACTCGGCAAATTCAATCAAAAATAGATCCGATTGAACGCACTCATGGCGCAGGTAGGCGATCAATGTATTGCTACGAACTTCTGTCACCATGCCGTGGGCATGGAGGCGCTCTTGCAGGACATCAAAATGGATCGGTGCTGCGTTAACAATCCGCACATGGGGGCGGCGATAGGGTGAGAGCAGTTGGCGGATGTGCTGGGTTAGAAAGGTCCAACCGGAAACCAATAAAGTGGGGGGTGGGGCGAAGTGCATCATCGACAAGGAAAATAACCAGTCTTATTAGTGCCCAGATTCGCCCCAACGGCTTTGCGTAGATCTACGCTGCATAAGTACTGAACTGGCGACGCGTCCTTATTCGGAAGCAGAAGCAACACTTTGGCGCGGGCGCCGACGGATCAAGGAATTGAACACCATCTGGCCAATAGCCCGAATCAGACTGCCTTCAAGTTCTTCAAACAGATGCATATTCAGGCGAAAAGAAGCAATTGCCTCATCGACAATACTCTGAGCGACCTGTGCATCGACAGCCAATTTGTCGAGGGCAGCACGGTATTCTTGCTTGAATTGCTTGGCATCAGGGATCTGGTCAAAATGATAAAACGCCGTGCCCAAACCATCGACAAGCCCCATGGAACGTTCAGCAATTTCCTTGAGAATCTGCCCACCTGAGAGGTCGCCAATGTAGCGGGTATAGCCATGGGCAATCAACAATGTCGGATTTTTTTGGGACAAGCCTTCGATGATTTCCACGTACCGCTTGGCTGCGGGGGTGGGTTTTGCTTGAGTCTGCCAGCTTGGCCCATAGTAGTAGCGCAAATCTTGCTCTAGAGAGGTGCGGCGATACAACTGTGGATAGTACAGACCCGCCAGGATCGGATGATCTTTGTGGGTTTCTAAAGCTGTTTCTAAGGCATCGTAGATAAAGTAAAAATTTGCCAACAGTTGGCGGTAAGAACTACGTTCAACGCTTCCCTTGAGAAAACATTTTACGAAGCCGACGTTTTCAGCCATAGTATGGGCTGCTTTCGTCCCTTCGCGCAGTTGCTGCGAAAGAGGATCCATTCTGATTTCTCCTTAAACTCTTTAGCATTCTGCCTTAGATCCCCTAGCCATGGAACCTTTGCGAGGGGTTACCTTGTTAAGATTATTGAAGTGCATTTCTAGTGTTTACAGCCTTCACATCACAAGATCTAGAAGATCTCACAACCAATACTGAAGTTCCAATCAAACTTTAGGGAGCAATTCGTGCAGATTCAAAGGTGCTTTAAAGCTCGGCTTGCCCACGAAGCTTGCCGACAGTTGACGTTCCCTAAGTGGAGTTTGCTGGGTGTTACGGCAATCCCCTGGTATTTTCAGCAATATGTAAGACTAAGCATAAGGATTTTTGCAGAACATCGAGACAGTAAAAATTCATTCTTTGCAGTTTTCTGGTTACAAAACACAAAAATATTCTACAATTAACCAATAGATTCTGAAGGAAGGGAGAAGGTATGGGAACAATCGCAGGTAAAGAGTTACTCCAACTGCTCAAACAAAATCCAGGTAAAAGTGGCAAGCAGTTAGCAGAACTGGCTGGCTACACAACGACAACGAAGACGGGTCAACAACGGGTTAAAATGTTGGCTTTTCAAAATGCGGTTCTTTTTGCCAACAACATCTCCTTCAAGGCAGACGAAGAAGAAGTCAGCGGCGTAAGGGGCGGGCGCAAAGCAACCTACCGCATTCAAGTTCAGCAAAATGGCAACTTGTTGATCGGGGCTGCATACACCCGGCAAATGGGCTTGATCCCCGGTACGGATTTCGAGATTCAAATTGGCCGCAAGCATATCAAACTGATTCAGGTTGACGGCGAAACCGATTCTGAATAGATGGCAACTTCACAGCTTTAAGATCATCGCCCAGCTAAGTAAACCGCTTGGCTGGTTTTTCTGCTGGCACAGTGCCAGAATAGGAAAGGATTTAGGAAGGAAACCCATGGCCCTGGTGGAGGTCAAGTCTGTTCGCGATATTGCCAAAATGCGCAAAGCAGGAAAGATCGTTGCAACTGTCCTCAAGGAATTGATGGCAATGGCCCAACCGGGTGTGACAACAGCAGATCTCGATGCCCATGCGGAGCAACAATGCGCCAAGTTTGGAGTGATTCCTGCTTTTAAGGGGTATTACGGTTTTCCTGCATGTTTGTGTACCTCACTCAACAACGAAGTGGTTCACGGCATTCCGAATGCTCGGCGCAAGCTCAAGGGTGGAGACATCTTAAAGATCGACTTTGGGGTCATCTACGACGGTTGGCATGGGGATTCCTGTGTGAGCGTCGGCATCGGCGACCTCAGCGAGGAAGCCCAAAGCCTGATGGCTGTCACCGAGGCTGCCCTCTACGAAGGGATTGCCCAGGTGCGCCATGGGGTTCGCCTTCAACAAATTTCTGGAGCGATTCAGGACTATGTGGAGCGCCATGGCTTTTCGGTGGTGCGCCAATATGTCGGCCACGGTGTAGGCCGTAAACTCCACGAAGAACCCCGCATTCCGCACTTTCGGACTGCGGAGATACCCAACCCTACGTTGGAAGCAGGAATGACCATCGCCATCGAACCGATGGTCAATATCGGCCACTGCGCCACTCGCACCTTGGCGGATCGCTGGACGGTTGTGACCATCGATCATTCCCTTTCCGCCCAATTTGAACATACTGTCTTGGTCACCCAAGACGGCTATGAAATTCTCACTGACCGTGCTGTTACTACAGGAGTTTCACTTGACTAAACAAGATGTCATCGAAATGGAAGGGACTGTTACCGAGTCCTTACCGAACGCCATGTTCCGAGTCGAACTGGAAAATAGCATCAATATCCTCGCCCACATCTCCGGAAAGATCCGCCGCAACTACATCAAAATTCTCCCTGGCGACAAAGTCAAAGTCGAGTTGACCCCCTACGATCTCACCAAAGGTCGGATCACCTACCGGTTGCGCAAGTAGGCTTACCCTGTATTGCGCATCCCGGCTGCGATACCGTTGATTGTTAACAGGGCACCACGCAGCAAATCAGAACGGGAGTTGCGGTAGCGCTCGCCCGCTCGGAGGCGTTTAAGCAATGCCACCTGAAGATACCCCAAGGGAGTAATCGTGGCATTGCGTAGGGCAATGGAACGCTGTAAGGGTGGATTGTCGTCGAGGAGTTGGGCGTGATCTGTGATTTGAAGAACACAGGTGCGGGTGCGCTCCAACTCTTCGCAGATCATGGCAAAGATCTCTTCACCCACCACCTGAAATTCTTCGGGAAGCAGCTCTTGCACATAATTGCGGGCGACGTTGATATCGACTTTGGCGAGGGTCATTTCGACTTTAGAGATCGCTGTTCTGAAAAAGGGCCATTGCCGATACATAGAACGCAACTCTGCCAAATTGCGCTCTGGATTGCAATCGACAAATCCTGCTAAGGCAGTGCCGACCCCATACCAAGCGGGCAACAAGAAGCGGCTCTGCGTCCACGAAAACACCCAAGGAATGGCGCGAAGGCTGCTGAGATCTCGCTTTCCTTCCCGACGGGCAGGTCGCGAAGAGATCTGCAGTTGACTGATTTCGTCGATGGGGGTGACATGGGAGTAAAAATCGATAAAGCCCTCTTTTTCGTAGATCAACGCCCGATAGGTGCGCCGGGCAATATCAGAAAATTCCTGCATCCGCATCTCCCAGTTTTGACGACCGGGGGGGCAGGTGGGCAAAAGGCTGGCTTGAATGACCGCCGCAGTGATCGTTTCGATATTAAACGCGGCCAGTTCCGGGACTGAATACTTGGAGGCGAGCACCTCCCCTTGTTCAGTGATTTTGATCCGTCCACCAACAGTGCCGGTCGGTTGAGCAAGGATCGCTTGGTAAGCAGGGCCACCACCACGGCCAACGGAGCCACCACGGCCATGAAAGATCCGCAAGTGAATGCTATGTCGGGCTGCTACCGCCTGGATGCGCTGTTGTGCTTGGAAGATCTCCCAGTTGCTGCACAAAAATCCACTGTCCTTGTTGGAATCTGAGTAGCCCAGCATCACTTCTTGCAAGTTGCCGTGGCAGGTCAAATAGCAGCGGTACAGAGGCATGCTAAACAGTTGCTCCAACACTTCAGGAGCAATGCGCAGATCCTCAATGGTCTCGAACAGCGGAACGACCATGACCGAGCCAGTACCTGTTGCCGGATCGAATAGCCCCGCTTCCTCAGCGAGCAGCAGCACCTCAAGGAGGTCACTGGCCTGCTTGCTCATCGAAATAATATAGGTGTTACAGATTTCGGTGCCGAATTCTTTTTGTAGTCTGCGAATCATCCGGAAGGTTTGAATCGTCTCTTCGGTACGGGCACTAAACGGTAATTCAGCCGGAATCATCGGCCTGAGGGTCTGCAACTCGCGAATGAGCCACGCCTGACGCGCCTCTTCGTCTAACTCTGTGTAGGGAATATCGAGAAGGCGCAGGCGGTTGGCGATTTCGTCTAAAGTCTCTTCGTGGCGGGAGCTATCCTGGCGGATATCGAGGTGGGCAAGGTGAAAGCCGAAAGTTTGCACCTGCAAGATCAGATCTTCGAGTTCGCGGCAGGTGAGTCCGGTCGCACTTAAGCTTTGGCGTAGGAGTTCGAGTTCGGCCAAAAACTGGCTGGCATGGCGGTAGTAGTGCTGCCATGCCGCATCATCTGTTTGGCTGAGGCGCTGTGGCCCATGTTCCATCAACCAGGCATTGCGATCGAGGGTGCGCTGGATGCGGGTATGCATATAGGCAAGTTTGAGGCGGAACGGTTCTTGAAGAAAGCGAATCGAGAACTGCTCATAGATTTTACCCATGTCGCGTTGATCCTCTTCTAGAGAATGCAAAAGCTCTTGGGGTGGGTTGGACTCGGCCATACTGAGCCGCTCTCGGAGTTTATCGAGGCGCAGCAAATACTGCTTGAGCGCCGCGTCTCGCTGATAACAGGCAGTCTGCCAAGTCACGTGATGATCTACGGAAGGGTTTCCATCTCGATCTGCACCGACCCAGGATCCAAACTGACAGAATTTGCCAATCGATTGGGTCAAAGCGGGATGATGGACACTCAAACAGCGGTCTAATTCGCGGCGTACCTGAGGCAGGGCATCGATCAACACTTCTTCAAAATAGTGGACTGTGTGCGCCACTTCGTCGAGAACCGTGGGTCGGACTTGGTGCAATTCGTCGGTGCGCCACCAGAGGCGGATTTCCTCGCGCAACGAGGCCCAAATCTCTTGCTCTTGCCATTCTGAAAGGGCTGAATCTAGTTTGTCCAGAAGATCGGCGATATGGCGGTGCTTGGTGCGGATCGTTCGGCGCACAATCTCGGTGGGGTGGGCAGTGAACACAAGGCGCACATCGAGTTGTTGGAGCACCCGCTCAATTTCTGGGGCTGATACACCGAGACTTTTGAGTTCGTCCAGGAGCCAACGGAAAGAACCAAGTTGGGCATTGTCGCCACTAAAACTGGCCTGCAAACGCAGATTTTTCTGCTCGAAATGCTGTTCGACGATATTGATCAGTTGGAAGTAGATCGAAAAGGCACGCACCGCCTGAACCGCTTGTTCGAGGGAAAGACTACGGATGAGTTCTTGAATCGTTTGGGCGGAACTCCCTTCGGCACTCCAAAGTTGTTCGAGGAGGATGACAAGGGCGCTACCCCCTTCTTGGGCGGCGACTTCCCGCAACAACTTTTCGACGAGGACAATATTTTCGCGGAGTGGCTGCGCTGTCAGGGCTGAAGGAGAACCAAGATTGGCAACATTGATCTTTGGGTCTGTGGTCATAGCAACGCCCTTCAAAATTATCCCCATTTTACGGATTAGTTTGCGATTTAAGGAAAAAAAAACCGGACCAAATGGCCCGGCCTCTTTAAACAAGGTTCTAAGTCTTAGAACTCGAAGGTTGCGCGGAGGTTACCGATGGTGATCCCCTGCTGATCGACGTTGTTGGGACTAATCACGAAGTAAACTTCAGGCGTAATCGTCAGACGATCACTGACCCGGAAGCGGAATGCAGCGCCAATTTGGCTCTCCGTTGCATTGCGGGCAGGGGGCAAGCCAGTGGTGCTGTTGTTACCAACTTGTGTGAAGACCCTTGTGTAGCCCCGTGGGTCAGAAGCCGGGTTCGTGATAGCGGCACCGCTAGCATTGTTAACGAAGGAAATAACACCGTTGTTCACAATGTTGATGGGTTGGAGGTAAGCGAACTCAAGCAAGTTGCCTTTGCCCAACAAGTCGGGGAAGGCAAGACCAGCTTTCCAGGTATTCGCATCCAAGGAACCACCAACGGATGTTCCACCTCTGTTACCTGCAGGGCTATAGCCGTAGAAGCTCGCTGTGTCGAAGGTGTAACGCCCAAAGATCGCAATTCCAGGCACAACATCGTAATCGAGGCCGGCTGAGAAAATGGAGTGGGAAATGTTACTCACGTTGTTACTGTTGTACAGAAGACCAGCGTCGCCACCACCGGACAAAGCAGCGTTCCCGAAGATAAAGCCACCAGAGCTACCCGCAGAACTGAGACTGGTGTAGCTATAACCCAACTTCAAGTCAATCGCTGGGGTAGGCTTGAAAGCAATTTCAGCAGCTAACTGGGTACTGCCACCAAAGAGGCCGGAGCCACCGAAGGGAGCAGTGCCTGAGCCTACAGCTGCGTTCACGGTGCCAGCACTACCGCCGTCTAAGGCTGAGTAGAACAGGGTCAAGTTAAGCGCAGGAGAGAACTTGACCGAGATAGCTGCACCAGGATGCTGGTTATCTTGAATCTGAATGAACAGAGGGTCGCGGCTAAAGTTGCGCAGCGAGAAGTTTTGGGCTCCGTTGGCTGTGTACTTGTTGGCACCGATCAAGTCGAGGTTTTGGATCGCTGGGCCAACCCGTAGGCGGATATTGTTGGAGCCGAACAGCCCAATTGGGGTGTCGTAGTAAACTTTATCGAAGTCTACTAGAGCGCTACCATTCGTGGCACCTGGTCTAGCATTGGCATCGTTGATGTAGTCGTTCTGGCCTTGACGACCTTGAAGCGAGTCGAAGTAGACAGATTGACCAGCGAAACCGTTTAAGCGAATGCGCAGTTGGTCACCCTTGGTCACTAAGCTTGAAGCGCGGATATTCAAACGAACCCGGCTCAAGAAACTTACGTTTGAGCCTCCACCGGAACCTTGGAAGTTACCTGCACCGTCGCGGATATTGGCGTTGGAGTCAGCCCCTTGACCGAAGACCGAGAAAATCACTTCTCCGTCTAGCTTGGCTGTGGTCGAAAAAAGCTTCGATTCAATTTCTTTGGTTTTGGCTTCGAGGGCATCGACGCGACCACGCAGCGCAGCCAGCTCATTTTTGAATTCCTCTTGAAGGCGGGCAAGAGCAGCCAGGTCATCCTTCGTTGCAAGATTGGAGGTTGCTGCATTGATCTGATCGTTGATCTTCTCTAAGCAAGCGTTCAAACCAGCTGCAAACTCGTACCGACTCAGGGGCTTTGTACCGAGGTACTTCTTGCTTGGGTACCCTTCGAGGCAACCATAGCGCTCCACAACCGTCTTAAGGGCTTGAAATGCCCAAGAGTTGGGATCTACGTCCGTCAACTCGGAAACAGAGTTGACCTGTGCGTAGGCACCGTCTTGGAAATAAGTCGATTGACTTTGCAAATCGTTGACACTAGGAACCGGCAACTCAGCCCTTACTGGCTGGGCTACAAGTGCCATCAGGCTCACCGCACCGGCAAGACTTGCACCTACATAAACATTACGCATCTTTAACACTCCTCAACAACCAATTAGCGCACACGTAAACCAACCTAATATTCGCACAGGTTTGGGGTTTTTAGCTACGCCGCTCAAGAATAAATGAAGCAATGGACTGCAAGGGTCTTGCCCGTTCTTTAAAAACGTCTAAAGTAGCAATCGCTTCTGCCACCAATGCTTCGGCGCGTTGACGGGATTGGACTTCCCCCAAAAGCCTTGGGTACGTGGCTTTGCCGTCGCGAATATCTTTGCCCGCCGTCTTGCCCAATTCTGCCTGGGTGGCGGTGATATCCAAAAGATCATCGACGATCTGGAAGGCAAGGCCGATGCACTGGCTGTAACGGGTGAGGCGTTGGATCGTCTCTTCGTTGGCCTCAGCGAGGATCGCCCCAGAGACGACAGATATTTCTAGAAGTGCCCCTGTCTTATGGGCGTGAATATATTCGAGGGTGCCAAGGTCGATATCTTGCCCCTCGGAGGCGAGATCTACGACTTGACCACCCACCAAACCTGACCCACTGGCAGCTTTGCCGACACGACCTAAGACCTTGACCAACTGTTCGGGCCGAACGCCGACGGTCTCTTCGGCAATCAGTTGAAAGGCGTAGGCAAGCAGTGCGTCCCCGGCCAAGATCGCCATGTCTTCGCCAAATTTTTTGTGATTGGTCAACATGCCACGCCGATAATCGTCGTTGTCCATGGCCGGTAAGTCGTCATGGATTAAGGACATCGTGTGCACCATTTCCAGAGCACAGGCCGTTGGCATCGCTTGTTCTTCGCGCCCCCCAGAGAGTTCGCAGGCAGCCAAACACAGAATCGGTCTGAGGCGCTTGCCTCCACCCAATAAGGAGTAGCGCATCGATTCGTACAAATTATCTGGGTACTGCAAAGGAAGATAACGATCTAGGGCGGCCTGCACGCGCATTTGGCTATGGCGCAAGTAGGTTTCGAGGTTGAACTGTACCGTGGTCATCCGAAGAAGTCGCGAAACAACAAAATTGTACTGGATTGAAGCAAAAAGCCACGCTGTCTTGCGGGAGGATTCCTTTACGATGCGGCATTTAAGTAAGCCGAAGCCGCTTTTTGGCTAACTGGTGCAGTGTCATAGGTGTTGATCACCGTAGAGATTTCTGGAAAGCCAGTACCAAGATAAGGATTGGTGTAGCTGATCAAGACAGTGTGTTTTCCGTTCACCTGTTCTAGGAATTGGGTGCCGATCCCATGCACTGCACTGGTGCCCCGAAAAGGCCGCAATGGGGTCAAGATATGCACAACAATCTGGTCGCGGCGGCTCGCTTCTGCCAAAAGAAACTGCAGATAGGTCTGATCATGGCTGGCTTCAAGCACATACACCGGAGTAGCAAAGTTCAGCAGATCTTGTAGGGTATCGACGATGGCAACATCCAAACGACTTTTTTGGCTGTCCAAAGGCAACAGACCGGCTTGATCGCGCACTACGACCACACTTTTTTGGGCGATAGTCTCCCCAATCGAGCGATCGCCAAGACTCTCAAGTTGTTGGAGCGGTTTTTGGTTCGGGACTAAACGCTGTTTAGCCGCAAAAATCCGGGCTACCGAGGCATAAATGCGCGCTTCGCTCAATGCACCGCGGCGCACTGCTTCGAGAATTCTGGCGACACTGCCCGTTACATCCTGAGCCATGAGCAGCATATCGATTCCCGCCTGCAATGCCCGCACTTCGAGATCGGGCCACTGGTAAATCGCCCCCATATTTAAGGCATCGCTGACGATCAGTCCCTTAAATCCCCAACTTTCCCGCAACAACCCAGTCAAGATCGCCTCTGACAGTGTGGCTGGGAAATCAAGATCGAGGCACGGCACCTGGAGATGACCACTCATGATGCTACCGATCCCTTGCTGGATAGCGCGTTTAAATGGCAGCCAGTCTTCTGCCTCCAATTGGTTGCGCGTGCGGGTTAGGGTCGGCATCGTCAAGTGAGAATCGACCTCCACATCGCCATGACCCGGAAAATGCTTGCCACAGGCGAGGGCACCAACACTTTGGATCCCTTCGGCAAATGCGGTACCCATGGTGGCCACAACTTCAGGCGTTTCGTGAAAAGCGCGTAGGCCAATCACTGGATTTTTGGGATTGCTGTTGACATCCAAGCAAGGAGCCAAGATCCAATTGATACCGATGGCAAGTGCTTCGCGCGCAGTCAGTGCCCCAGCCCGAAAAGCCACATCGCGATCCCCTGTGGCACCGATGGCACGGGCTGTCGGCAACTTGCTCGCCCCTAAAACGTGCTGGCCACAACCTGCTTCTAGATCTGCACAGATCAACAGCGGAAATGGCGAGGCAGCCTGAAGATCTTGAATTTTTAAGGTCGTATCGCCAAGACTGCCCCCGAAGATCAAAAAACCGCCCACTCCGTAGGTCAAAGCGACATCGACTGCGCGACTGTCAAGTTCCCAATGGGGATAGAGGCGCTGGCGGTCGAGCAAAAAGCCAGAGGTGCGGGGCACAATCAGTTGGGCAATCGCCTGTTCAATATCGAGTTTTTCGGCGTTAATTTCTTGCATGTTTCCTATGGTACTTTTTGCAGATGGTTCAGCATATCAGCGACCAAAGTGGGATTGTTCTGCGCACACTTTATGTCTTGCGCCCCAATATCGCCAGATTCGGTTGGACCCACGGCATACTCTGCTCTCCTGGATTTGTGGCCACAGGCTATAACTTCTGGCAGATTCCAGAAGTTACGTACTATCCTTCGAGCCGCTTTGCCTGCGAGCGGTACTTGTTTCGTCTGGAATCGCTTTTCCCTGCTGCTTTTGAAGCAACCACGATGGCTGATTTTGCCGACGGCATCTCTGATTGGTTTCCAGATACAGAGAGCTTCGTAGAGGGATATCGAGCCTATTGGCCTTGAAACTGCTTTTCCACAATGAGCAACTGCTAAAGTCTTCGGATTGTCCCCAGAACTTGGCCTCTAACGCCAGTCGCCGAGCAAGATGAAGGGTGCCCAATAGAACGGATCGCTCAATAGGTTCGTTGGTGCAGGGGATGTGGCTTTCGGCTGAGGAACCACTCCACCCCGTTGATCTGGTTGACCTTCTTCACCTCTCTTTCCACGGATCAGTGCTACCTGTGCTTGCCTCAACGCTTCCGCTTTCGGCATCCCTGCTTTCAAGTTGGTATAGAGCCTCTGCATCAAGAGCGAAGTACTCCGATCATTGACAGGCCAGAGGCTACCCAAGACACTCTGCGCTCCGCCTGAAGCTTCGGCCACAGAGGCCAAACCGATCCCTGAACGCCCATCAGTCGATGCCGTCTCACAAGCGCTCAAGGTCAAAAGGGAGACATTGCGCAGTTCCAAACTTTTCAAGTCATCGAGGGTGAGTTTATCTTTGTACAGCAGAATAAAAGTCTTCTCTTTGTTGATGCCGAAACTGGCATGGGTAGCCATGTGCAAAATGAGCGGTTGGTCTTCCCCAGTGGCGAGTGCTAGATTCTCTTTGAGTTGTTCTTTGGTGAAGCGTTCATCGAGGAGGACTGGCCCGTTGTAGAGTTTTCCGATACCGCGTATTTCTTCACTTACACCGGGCAAGGCAGAAAACTCTGGATATTGTGGCTGTGATTTCGAGAGCCCCATAGCGAGCAACTTCGGTTTTGAAGCTGATTTTTCCGCTAGGGTGCTGAGGCGATCAATGATACCAACTGGCATCTTCTCAATCAAATAGTGTTTGCTGTCGTGAAGCGCCGCCATCGGAATTAAGCGCAAATTGTCATCGGGTGCAAAAGCCAAAGTGTCAATTATTTTGTCTTTCAGGAGCTGTTGAATTTCAGGCTCGAAGGGAGCAACGAGCCATTGGTAAAGCTGTTGAAGATCTTGCAGTGTATTACCGTGGGGATTGGCCAGGTTTTGCCGCAGTCGCAACACCAATGTATCAAGTTCTACTTTTCGCACTTTGACTGTTCGTTGGAGGGGCTTGAGATTGGGGGTAAGCAAGATCAGTTCGAGGCGATCAGGAAGCACAAGGGGACTGATCAAGGCAGCTTTGCGATTGGTCAGTAAGTTCTTATATTTATCAATATCTTTTTGTAGTTGATCGGCAGTCGCCTTAACATCTGGAGATTTTAGACTTGCCGCCGCCCGTTTGAGGAAGAGATCAAAAGAGGGGATCAAGAGATCGATTTTGTCTTGTATTTCTTTAAACTTCAGCTTGAGACTTTGGTAAGTTGGGCTATTGTCTCGTTCATTCGTAGGAATCTGTTTCATTTGAGCGAGAATGCCGCTGCGCTGTTTATAAAATTTCAACTCGTTTCCAAGAATGGATGAGGTGTATTCTTGCCAAAGTTTGGTCTCAAAATCATTGAGTTGTGCATTTTCACCTGTTGCAGAAGAGCGCAAAGCAGAGCGAAGATATTCAATCGTTTCTTGCTCTTTCAGAAGATCTAGGACTTTCTGCCCCTCAAGAACGCGCCCCTGTTTGAGGAGCAAATCAGCAAGTTCGCGATAGAGCATTGATTTGCTCTCCCCAAAGGATTTCTTGAGGGCAGGGTCAAGATCTTTGATCTGTGCTTTTGTCGATTGAATCGTATTGATTGCTTGTTTGTAGAAGAGAATTGCAAGTTCAGGCTTTTCTTGCGCCACAAGGATACGCGCAATCGTCCATTGGGGGTAATACAGATCTTGTTTCGTGCCAAGGTCTGAAAAGATAGCAATCGCTTTTTGTTGAAGAGAAAGCGCTTCATCGTAGCGCTTCAGTTTCTCGTAGGCCGTGCCAAGATTGCCATAAACTTGTCCTTCTCCTTGCTTATCACCAATTTGAAGAACAATTTGTAAACGTTTATTCTGAAAGTCAATCGCCTTTTGGTACTCACCTAGAGCTAAGTACACAGTGGCCAGATTGCCGTAGGCCGATCCTTCCCCTTGCCTATCGCCAATCTGAAGCGCAATTTGCAGCCTTTTATTTTGGTTCTCAAGCGCCTTTTGGGAATTGCCCAGATAAGCGTAGGCAATGCCCAAATTGCCATAGTCTTGTCCTTCCCCTCTCTTGTCGCCAATTTGAAGATCTATTTGAAGCGCTTTATTGTGATATTCAATCGCCTTTTGATAGTTCCCTAAAGTAAAATAGGCAAGGCCGAGATTGCCATAAACTTGTCCTTCCCCTCTTTTGTCGCTAATTTGAAGTGCAATTTTGAGGCGTTTATTTTGATAGTCTATTGCTTTTTGATAGTCACCCAGGCTTTTATAGGCATTTCCCAGATTGCCATAGGCACTTCCTTCGCCTTGCTTATCGCTAGTCTGGAGTGCTAGCTGCAAACGTTTGTTTTGATATTCAATTGCTTTTTGATAGTCACCTAGCGATAAGTAGGCAATACCGAGATTGCCATAGGCCGCTCCCTCCCCTTGCTGATTGCCAAGTTGAAGTGCAATTTGCAAGCTTTTATTTTCGTACTCAATCGATTTTTGATACTCCCCTAGTGCATAGTAAGCATTTCCGAGATTGCCGTAAATAGCCCCTTCACTTTGTTTGTTTCCAAGCTGAAGTGCAATTTGCAAGCTTTTATTCTGATAGTCAATTGCCTTTTGATACGCTCCTAAAGACTCGTAAGCATTTCCTAAATTGCTATAGACGATCCCTTCTCCTTGCTTATCACTCAGCTGAAGAACGATTTGCAAGCTTTTGTTTTGATATTCAATTGCTTTTCGATAGTCGCCTAAAGCATCATAAGTACTTCCTAGATTGCCATAGGCAGTGCCTTCTCCCTTTTTGTCGCCGATCTGAAGAGCGATTTGCAGGCGTTTGCTTTGATAGTCAATTGCTTTTTGATATTCCCCTAAGGCATCGTAGGCAAGACCCAAATTACTGTAGATTTGCCCTTCGCCTTGCTTGTCACCGACAGAAGTATAAATTTTTAAGGCTTGATTCCATTTTTCGATAGCGCCACGGAAATCTGACTTCAGATAAGCCTGATTTCCTTCGTCAAA
>JACMLN010000193.1 GCA_014379585.1 Gloeobacterales cyanobacterium ES-bin-313
GCAAGGCGGGTCAAACTCATCGCTTCATCAAGTCCCCAACCCGAACCGAGGTCCCCAATCACCATTACTAGGCCACCGCCACACAGGACACGTAAGGGCTGTTGGTTCAACACAGGTAATGCCGCAAATAAGAACGGCGCAGTGCGGAGCGGATGATCCCTGCGCAGGCGTTCGAGATAGTCGAAGGGAATCTCCAAGCTCTGCGCCAGAGCCATAACACTCTCGATCAAAGCTGTCGCATCGGCAGGGGCATCGACAAAAAATACACCACCAGCATCTAGATAGTTTTTGAGGGCATCCACCTCGCGACTATTGAGGACAAGGGCTTGTTTGCCACTGCAATAGAGCAGATCGTAGGCATCGATTTCGACCGCTTCATCCCCTGGCTCCAGGGTGACTTGACCGACTTCATCCGCGCCTTGGAGCGCAGGATAGAGGACTCCAACAGCGCGCATCATCGGAGTGAGGTTGAAAAAGTTGCGGGCACAGTCTGGATCGCCGTGGTTGACTTGGGCGATGCGAACAATTGCCTGGGGACGGGACTGAGCCTGTAGCCGATAGCGCAGGTCAACATTGTTGTAGCCCGGAAAAAAAACATCGGCTGGATTGACCAACTGGATTGTCGTTGGGGGTTGGTTTGGACTCGGTTGTATCGGTTGCAAAAGCACCCGACAGACTTCGACTTCAATCGGCTCTGGAGGGTTGCTTTTTTCGTCAACCCGATAAGTCTCTTGGGCAGTGTCGCTGCGTGGATCGCGGCGCAACTCTTCAGGATCCACATAGCGTAGAACCAAATAGACCATCAATGGCTCTTCGGTGGGTACTTCTACGGCAATGCGAAAGGTAATCGGCTGGGGGACAACAATGGGATTGCCAACGAGATCGATCGCGATCCCTGGCGAAATTTCTATCCAACGCCCGTCTCGAAAATCTGCAGCAGCGGCCTCAGGGGCACTAATCGCCCGAACGCCGAGTCCGCAGACGATCCCAGGCTGGTTGAGGGATTGATAGTGGATACCTTGACGTTGGCGATGGTATTCGTGGGCACGCCGCCAACGCTCCGCGTTGATCAAAAGACCATCGCTGGCTTGGAAACGATCGAAGGGTTTGATATTCGGTGACGGAAAAAGTTGGGTCATGGCTGATTACTGCGGCGGGTTTGCGGGTGGAGAATCATCGCTGGACGGTTTTGGTGGTGCAGAGGGAGGAACCACTTTCGAGGGGGGAGGCGCTTGGGTTGGTTTCGGTGCGGCTTGCGGGGAAAGAGTTTGGGTTGGCTTGGATGCAGCTTGTGCCTGAGGTGGAGGAGTTTGGGTTGGTTTCTGTGCAGCTTGAGGTGGAGGAGTTGGATTTGGTTTCTGTGCAGCTTGAGGTGGAGGAGTTTGGGTTGGTTTCGGTGCGGCTTGTGCCTGAGGTGCTTGTTTAGCTGTTGGTGCGGCTTGAGGTGGGGAAGCTTGGCGCTGGGCAGACGGATAATCGATCACCAACTCGTAGGTACAAAAGGCGGGTTTTTCTTGGTCGATAATCATCCGGACGAGGCGTTCGGAGATCGGCGGTGGCTTGTCAGGAACGAGGGGTTGGAGTGCCCGCATTCTGACTACGAAATGAAAAGGCCGACCCCCACCGAGCACTGTCCCTTGACCCAAACGCTCTGAACCGAGCACAAAGCCCCGTCCGAACTGATCACTAATACTGATATGCTTTTCAAGCTCTTGGGGAATATGGTCGTCTAGGGGCAAGCCCGTGTAGAGGTGCAGGAATAGGCGCAAGCCCTTGCGGGTGCCACGCCAGCGGTACAACTCTAAAGCGCGCTTTATCAGTCGGCGCTGTTGGGCTAAACCCCAACTCTTATTGATTGGCCAAGCCACCCAGTAGGCCAAAAAAGGCAGCATCGCCTTCGCAGAAGTAAGCGGATCTAAATTGGCCCACATGGAGTCCATGGTCTGGACTGCAGGCTCGAAAGCCTGTTCAAAGATCTTTAAAAAGCGGCCAATAAAATCCACTTCCCGAAAGATGACTGGCAAGAAATTGAGGTAGAGACTGTGATCGCGGACGTGCAGGCTAAAGTCAGCGGTCTCCACTTGGTCGAGATCCATGGAGGTCTCGCCATAGGAGAAGTAGACTTGGGCCCGAAAATCGAGGCGCAAATGCTGGCGATGACCAGGAATAAGTGCCTGTTGATCTTCAAAGTAAGAAGCTGGTGCTTGAAAGTAGAGCACTGCCTCCATCTGCTGGCCTGGTGCAACTTGATGGCCTTCCATGCCAATGCGGCACCAAGTCGGCGGAAAATCACCTTCGACTTGAATATTCAGCCAGAGGGGAATAGCGCTCAGGTTCTTGACTTGGACGATCATCTCGCTCGGTTCACCGGGGCGCAGAACAAGATTTGTCGCACTTAATATTCCTTGCTCGCTCAACGCTTCTTCGGCGAGACCCGTAGGGCCAATCGTCATCAATCCAGCGAAGGGAACAGCCTCCGGGATCTGCATGGGAGTGAGTTGAATGCCCAACACGTTGCTGGGGCTGGCCTGGGTCACGGCGATCTCCTAGCGTTTGCTCACATTGATGACGTGGCTAGAGCGCAGTTTGGTGTCTGCCCAAGAGCAAATCAGTCCAAAGGCACCGGGATTGATTTCTGTGTCGGGAGCGGGTTTGCGGGTCCAGTTTGGTCCGCGCTTGCGCAACTGAAAGAGCAGAACTGCACCCAAATAGCGCACCCCAGGGGTCTGCTGGAGCAGCGCAACGATATCGCTCGGATAGACAGATCGTCCGAATGGCCAACCGGTGCCGTCTGGCCCGCCTGTGAGGGGATTCAAGAAGCGATAAAGGGCGACCCGTAAATGGAACAAGATTTCCTGCTCGGCACGGGGATTTTTGTATTCATCCTCTAAACCGACCTCGGTCTGCACAGCTACACCGACGTATTCTGGCTCCTGAAGTTGTACCTGAACCCCCAGGAGGCGACGCTCTTCGAGGTAACTGAAGAGTTGTTGTTGCAACTGTGGTCTAAGCGCAAATAGATCGGGATTAATGCCTTCTCCGCGAGTGATGGCATCGGTATTTGCCTTGGGAACGACCAAAACGCGCACCGTCCCAGCAGCATCTTCTGGGGTCGGGAGACAGCGCACCCGCGCAACCGCACCTTGCCCCGCTTGTTTGGTCAAGGTTTCAAAATCTTCGCGAGTGACTGCCCGGTCGCGGGTGCGCAGCATTTGCGGTGCCCGCAGCACCGCTTGTTCCAACGATTCCGCATCGGCACCGTTGCGTGCCGGCTGGTAGTTGATCACCCGATCTACGTAGGGTACCGCTGCTTTGAGGCGCTTGAGGGCGCCGGATTGCACATTGCCTTGGCGACCCCCTCCAGTTCGATAAGTCAATATCCGGATCACCGCTCCACGGGCTGGAATCGCTCCGTACTGGTGTTCATCTTGGGCATTTTTTTGATCTTCTTCGATCACCTGAGGGGTTGGGCCTTGACGTTGAATGCGGGTGCGCAGTTCTGTTTCGCGTTGGAGTTGGGCTGGTTCGCGGATCAAGGGGCCAAACTGAACCGTGCCCGTTAAAGAATCGATGGTGTAGTGCAGATCTTCAGGGCCTGAGTCTGCAAAGTCCTGCACTTCCTTCCAGGATTGGGGAAGACCACCGGGCATCGTGACGACAATGTATTCATTTTTATTGCGACCCAAGACCGGGAAAGTCTGCAATTGAAAGGTCTGTCCTGGGGTGCCATCGCTGACACCGAGGCGCTCGTCGCGGATGTTGGTGCTGTTGCTGGCACTGACCGTACCACCGACTGAGCGCACCGAAAGCCCAATAATGCGGGGGGAGGCGCTGTAGGCGGGCTGATTGGGCGCTGGAGCCAAACAGGTACAGCGCAGCCAGCGTCCGGTGTAGTTGGTGAAGGAAGTCGGGGGCCACTTGGTGGGCAAGTGGAGAAGGATATCCATGCCTTGGAGCGGATTTTTGCCCTGCTTAGCGATCTCGCTGAAGCTAAAGCCTCGGGTGGAATCGTCGGTTTCGCGCAGAAGAACAGGCTGCCAGCGCTCGCCGTTCCAAGCTTCCCAGCGGCGAGGCGGCATCGCCGGATTGATCCCGACAGGAGTTGCGGCGGCACCTTTGAACTTGATGGCCAAGACATTGCCATCGAGGGGTTGGTTCGGTTCAACGATCAAATAGAAACAGTTGCCTGGACTGGGCTGATCGTCGAAGAGTGGCTGTTCACTGCCTGTCCACTCGCCGTTCGGCTGCCGAGTCCAAAGATCGATAATCCGGTCTCGAAGGGCCACGGGCGCATCTTCAGTGGTCTGGGAGGTCAAAAAATTGGCGAGGACGGGTTTACCGATCACAAGCGGCTGATCCGAACTGAAGACAATGGCTGGGTCGTTTTGGGTGCGCTCAGTGGCAACTTCTGTTCCTGCCGGGATTTGATAGATATTTGGCAGGGCATTAACCAAATAAAAGGTGACATCTGTTTGGGCAGGAGCGGGAGGTTGCAGGCGAATCCCCAACAGCTCTAAAAAAGAAATGTAATTGCGACGAGGAACTTGGTTGAAGCGCACCAACATCTGATCTGTGAGCCAGGAAAATAGCTCAATCAGGGTAATTCCAGGATCGCTCAGGTTGTAATCAGTCCATTCCGGGCAGTAGCGCGGAATCCGCAGGAGGCATTCGGCGACCAAATCGTCAAATGTGCGGTCGTCGAGGTTCGATTTTGGCAACTTTGGCAGAAAATCAAATTCCATACTCAGTCCCCAGCTGACGGAACCAGATAAAAAGGATAGACCAGATTGCGGATACCAAATTCATTTTTGATCCGATAGACGATGTTGATATCGACCCGTCCACGCACAGGATCAGGGTCGGGATTGACTTCGAGTAAGTCAATGCGCGGTTCCCAAGTCGAGAGGGCTTCCTCGACATCCATGCGGATGCGCAGTAATGTCGCGACATTGAGGGGCGCGAAGGCAAGGTCAGCAAGTCTTGATCCAAAGTTTGGGCGATTGACCCGCTCGCCAACCCCTGTGCGCAGAATAATCCAGATTGCTTCTTCGATATCTTGTTCTGCAACACTGAGTTGAATGCCGCCTTGAACACTCAGGCGCATCGGAAACGCCCAGCCCGTACCTAATCGTGCTCGCCGTAGTGCTTCGGCTGTTTCCGCCATAATGCTTTCCCCGTTGCCAAGCTACCGTAGCAGGCTCAGTAAAAACCGAATACTGGCCAAAAGTCGAGTGCCCAACCCTTGAAAATTTGGCAAGAAGGGATGACGAGGTACAGGTACAGGTTAAAGTAGCTGGACAAGTGAGCCAAGTAACCTACTTGTTTTCAGCCTGCGGGAGTTTGATCGAATATGAGCGAGATCCAAGAAAAAGCTGAAGCTCAACAGCAGACGGTCATCGCCTACACAATGAATCCAGCGCTACAGCCTCCAATCATTCCAGCTCCGGCGACCCGCCAATGGATGGATGATACAAGTCAACACTTTGCCTATCGATGCCTGCCCATGGTGATTGCCAATCAAGCTGGCTGGCTATTGTTAAATACGCAGACATTCTGGGTGACTTGGGACGGCGGTAACGAGATCGATAGCTTGGTAATCGAATACATTGATTGTGATGATGCACCGCAACCGGCGATCTCACATTTTGGCCATGGGATCTTAACTTTTCATATTCCTTATTTATTTCGAACTTCCCCAGGCTTCAACTTACTTGCCCGTGGACCTGCAAACACGCCAAAAGATGGTATCTATGCCCTTGAAGGTGTGATTGAAACTGATTGGTCCACCAGCACATTTACGATGAATTGGAAGCTGACCCGGCCTGGCACAGTTCTGTTCGAGCGTGGTGAAGCGGTCTGTATGATCGTTCCCCAACGCCGTGGAGAACTCGAAGCCTTCAGCACGCAAACACTGGCTCTAGAACTTAATCCAGAATTGCGCTTTGAGCATGAGCAATGGTCACAAGGGCGAGACAAGTTTCTTAAAGATCTCGATGTACCAGACTCAGAAGCCGCTAAGCTGGGTTGGCAGAAAGACTACTTCAAGGGCAAGACTCGCGAGGGTATCGTCAAACCGGAGCATCAACGCCAGCTACGATTAAAAGCATTTACTGACAACCTCATTTGCGAACCTTCTTTCCCGACTCTTGAAGAAGAGTCATAACGCTTTTAAGTGTTGTCTTCTAGGAACCCGTTTGATTGGTTACTCGGGTTGGCCGCTACTGTTGTAGCAGGTGCCAGAGGCGGAGCAATGGCCTTTTACCCCTCCTGCACTACCGCTATAACCTGGCAGTGGGCTGGGCGGGATACCCAGATTGCGGGCCTGCAAGAAACTAGAGATCTTGGCAGCACCTTTGAGTTGGTCGGTTTTGGTAATGTCTGAGTCCTGATAACCAACGATTGCCAGATTCTCACCTGTGGCACTTGCGTAGTCACCGAAGGTAGCGGTCGGCGGTGTTAGGGTTATGGTGGCGATGTTGCCGACGAGCATAGGCGGCGATGCCCCTCCTTGCGCGTTGTAGGTAATAAAGCCGCCATTGAGAGCACTGGGGATATTGCCGTCACCATTTTGTCCTTGCCTCTGAGTGCGCGGATCAAAGTACTCAGGCTCCGAATACCAGCGGTAGATGACGTTGCCCTTGAGGGTACTGATGCTGTTGAAAGGAGCTGTTGTCGGTACAGCTCCCGTCCCATAGATGACGAGTTGAAATCTTGAGTTGAGGTCGGGGCTGCCATTAGTATTTTGAGCGGGAATCAAGGCGGCGAAGATAGGTGTCGTTCCCGTCGGAAACTTCACAGCAGCACCGACGATCAAATTGTTGGCAGTTGCTGGATCTGTGTAAATGTAACCCGCCCGCCGAATATCGGCGGCTATGACCTGACTAGCAAGCCGAAGTTGCTGCTGGCCAACGATCAACTGGCGTTGGGATGCGTCCCGCTTGAAGAAGTCTGTGGTGATCGTCAAGAATCCGAGAACCATGACCCCAGCGATGACGCTGGTGACTAGGACTTCGATGAGGGTGAAACCTCGACGATCCCTTTTAGCGATGCACTTCCTATTCACAGATCTGCTTTTCATGTAAAATTCATCATTCTAGTAAGGTGGGTAGTAAGGCGTCCCTGCATTGACGACTGTCCCAACATCTCCGAGTTGGGTGAGTACGAAGGTATCCCTGGTACCAGAGGGGCCAGTCGTTCCAGCAAGGCGTAGACTCACAGATTTTCCAGAGTTGCTGTTGCGCACCTGTCCTTGAAAATCGAAGACAATTGTATTAGGGTTGGTCGTCGTTGTTGGCATATCGTTTGCTGTATTCACCGTACTGTAGGTAGTTGCTGGATCGGGACAGTTGCCATCGTCAAAACTGGTGGCAGCGAGATCAATGTCTACCTGACTTGGTAATTCCTCAATGCTAATGCCATCAATCCGGTCGTTGCCTGGGATGTCGCTTAGACGATCCGTAGAAGTATCAGGACGGCAGGGGTCGCCGACAACCAAGTACTGTTTGGCTGGAACCGAGCCATTTGCCGCTGTGTAGAGAACGTAGACAGTTCGGTCGCGGTTGATCGCTGTTTGCTGGGCACGGCGCAGGAATTGTTCGACTTGCTGGGTAGCTTGACCTAACTGCCGCTGCTGCAAGAGTGGCCGTAGACTTGGGATGGCAATCGCTGCAAGAGCACCGATCAAGACGACAACAACAGCGATCTCGATGGCAGTAAAGGCTTTTTTGTTGCGCATCTTCAGTCCTGCCTAGAAGGGCGTTGATGGGGTAAGGCTCGGTGCCACAATGTCGGAGCGTGGAATATCGACGATCAGAACCGCTAGAGGCAGATTCCAAGTGGAAACCCCATTTTGCTCAACACCTCTACCAGTCATATAGAGCTGGGATTTTCCAGGATTCACTGGGGTGTAGTTCATGGTGCTTCCGTTTGGATCGGTCTGTACCCTAAAGATGCGCACGACGACCCGCTTGGTATAGCTGAGGGCAGTGGTCGATCCTGGACTTGAGGGAGGACGACCAAGGATGATTTGTCCCCAGTAGTCTTGAACGCAATCAGAATTTGTATCGTTTGTAACGATCGGTATGTTGCGCACTGCCGCCGGAATCAAAGCGCTGTTGGGAGCAACCTGAGCTGGATCACTGAGCAGGGCGTTTACTGTGTCGTTCGCTGTTAAGCTGCTGCTTGCAGCGTAGACGCTGCTGAGGGTTGCACCGGCGTTGGGTACGCACCCAGCCCCGCTTGCAGTACTCCAGGCGATATTGATGTTGTTGTTGTCGTAGTCTACCTGCCCTTGAGTGAGGGTGGAGTCGGTGGTGCTGATCGTGCTATTACCCCAACTGCCGCGGATCGATTCCATCTGCGCTTGAGCGAGGTTGGTGGCGAGGGTCAGGTTCTGGCCTTGGCGGCGGTTGACTACGCCCACCGCGATCGGGGCTGAGACAGCTCCTAGGATAGTTGCTGCGATCAAGATCGAGACGAGTACCTCAACTAAGGTGAGTCCTTGATGGCTACGGCGTACATGAAGTAGGTGCATGGCTAAAGGGTCTGGTAGGGTAAGGTCTGCCAACGGATTTTCCCGATGGATTGTCTGCCAACAGGCTGGGCTGTGTAGCAGGCGGTGGTGCAGTTAGTCAGGATAGTTGGGAAGGCTGGCGGTGCCAAAAAGCCGTTCTGAGTCCGCTGATCGCCAGTCAGGTACATGCGTCCTCCCTTGCACACTGAGGACGAGAAAGTCCCTGAACCGCCTTTGCTGGCTAGGTTGACGCTGGTTGAACAGCCTGAGCTAAAGTCGTAACCGACGTTTGTCTGGATCTGCCCACCAAGCACCCTGATGTACTCAGCGAGCCGGACTGTGCTGGAGGTGATTCCTTGGGAGTAGCCGAAGATGCTAGCTTGGATATCCACAGTATCTACGTTTTTTATCCCTGTAGGGTCGTTAGGGTCTTTGTCAACGCGAGCTTGGTTCTTTAGACCGTTACCCCAGTAGGTGGTTCCGTTGACTGTCGTTGCGTTGACGTTGCCGTTGGTATCCTTGACTTTCTTTTGATCGAAGGTCACGATCCCAAGGATGTTTTGGGCTTGGGACATTGGCGGATCGTCCTTGACTGTGTTGTTGGGGGCATTATCAGACTTTCTGTCTGCACCACGCGGATCGAGCTGGTAGTTGAGGTTGTCCTGAATGGTGACATTGCCATTCGCTGCGAGGGTGATCCCCCAACTCTGTTGAATGCTCGGTGTATCCGAGCCACTGACAAAGGAAAGGGAGGCGGCAGAAGAAGTGTCGGGTGGTACGCTGATCAGACCCTGACAGGATTCCTTGCCGGTGCTGGTGTTACAACTTTGGGTCGGACTTGTGCCAATGCTGCCGTCTGTAAAGAATAGGCCCGACATTGCCTTGTTGTAGGTAGTGGCAGTACCGTAGCCAGAACCAGTATCAACGGCCACTGCAGTGGAACTTTTGGTCATCGTGAACTTGTACTTGCTGCTTCCTTGCTTAATTTCGACGACTTGGACATCGGCATCTGTGGCGGACGAACTCGATTTGGCGGCGTACAGGTTGATGTAGTCTACGTTCCCACTGATGTATACCCCAGCCAACAAGTTGCTTGCTGAATTGTTGACGTCGCTGCTACTCGTTGCTTTGCTGAGCCAGTCTGAATAGGTAGCTGCCTTGGTACTGGCTGTACTGGCAGCAGCTGGATCGGTCGGGTTAACCCAGTACACTCCGGCGGGCGGTTGCTCTTCAGCTGAGGCGCCCGTGCCGTTAACCTTGATGCCGATCGCTGTGCGGACTTCCGAGAGCTTCATGACATCGTTGTCGCTGTTGGTCGAAGGCTCTGTCTGTCCAGTCAGAGTAGCTTTGAGCTGATAACCACCGTCGCTCGGCTTAGGAATGTAAGCACCACCGTCCTCGTTGAACTTGTAGCCGTTCTCGAAGGTCGCCCAACTAGTCACTGCCGCACTACTAGAAGCACCGTTGCCTCCAGTGAAATAAGTACCGTACTGACCATTAGCGGCATTTGGGCCACTGCAGGCTGAGACACCTGAGTTTTTTATGCGGCACCCAGCCGTTGAGAATGTCCCCGAGAGTACCGTTGGATTTTCACCTTTATTGAAATAGAACCCAGGCGCTGTGTTGGTATGGGTGCGACCGTCGTAAACTTCGTTGCCGCCAAAGTAGATGTTACTGGTCCAGTTATCGACAAAGGTGCTGTACTGGGCAAAACTCGAACCCGGTGGAACAAGATCCACAATCAAGATATTGGGAGCGCGAATAATCTGGCGACCCACAACCTTTCCGGTACAGTCTATGGCATTGGCTGCACGAATTTGTCCCTCAGACTGCAAGTCGTAGGTATACACCAGCCGGAAAATTCCACTTGGGACGTGGCGGTTGGTCGTCGAGTCTGAGACCGCTTCGACCATGCTGAGCTTGAAGTTCTGCAAGGTTGCCTGTCCGCAGACTTGATAGTCGCCAATGGTTGAAATTTTTTGTGTTGGTAAGATAAAGTTGCCCAAGCTATCGGATTCAGCAGCAGTCCAACCCAGTCCAGGACTCCCTGGCATGTAGCTGTATCCTGTCGTTGGAGTACCGGGACTGGTAGAACTAGAAGTGCAACTTGCGGTCGAATTGCTCAATCCCTTGATGCCAAGGTTGCTAGTGCCAAGTTGGGTAGAAGTAGATTGCTTTTTAATAATTGCAGCACTTGTCGTTGTGGAAATTGACCAACTAGTGATTTCACTAGCTGTCATCTTCACTGGATCTAAAGCTTGTTTGGTGGTACTCGCTGTAGTGCCATCTTTATTGAGAAAAGTGGCATTCGCCTGGGCAACCGAATAGTACTGGGTGGTTCTCAACGTATCGCTGCTCGATGGCAACTCCACAGAGACCCAAAGCGGGTTGTCTAAACAGAGATAGCCAAGAATTTGATCAGCAGTGGTGGTGTCAGGAAATGTAATGCTATTGCCACGCTGCGACAGTGTATTTAGTGCAACAGAGCCAGCAGACTCAGCAGCATTGAGGGCGCTAGTTGCAATATTTTGTGAACTGGCAACTTTAACCTCACTCATGGAGGTCAGCATGAGCGTCAAAGCCAAAACCGTTAGGATAGCTCCCACTACAACAGTCAAAACTAGCGTGAAGCCACTGCGCCCTCGATGGGCTAAGGCCATGGATTTGCGTAGAACTAGACCATTTCTAAAACCCATACTGGACTCCAGTACAATTCGTTATTGGACAGAAGGTAATGTCAATATAAAAACTAAGTTCCTGTGATGCCCCAGACGCATCTTTATGTGAACTACACAGTACGCTCGACCATTATTCCCGCTGAATACCAAAAAGCTTCATTGGCGCAGCCAGAATAGGCAGCAGTACCGATAATTTAGGTTTAGCTACTGAGCTGCCATTAAACTGGCAGCAAAAAATGAGGTCGGTGAGATGGGTGATAAATTTCCATCTTTCAGGGCTTTTCGCCGAGAGCCACAGCAAATTCAGCGCAAAGATCTTCCCATCTCTCGATTCCAACAGAGAGTCTCAAAAGACCGATTCCGATTCCGCAGCGCTCCTGTTCCTCGGTACTGAGAGCACGGTGAGAAGTCTTGGCGGGATAGGAAAGCGATGTATTTACTCCGCCAAAACTTGGGGAAAGCGGGATCGAAGGCAAGCACTTGATCAACTGATCGACAGCTAGATAGCCACCAGCTAGTTCAAAAGAAACCAGAGGGCCACCGCCAAAGGCAAACAATTTTTGGGCGAGGAGATACGAACTGTGGCTTGGCAGTCCTGGGTAATAGACTCGCTTCACTTGGCTTTGATCGCTGAGGAATTCAGCCATTTTTTGGGCATTGAAACAGTGGCGTTCAAGACGCAGAGACAGCGTTTTTAGGCCACGACAGGCCAGCCAACAGTCGAAAGCTGGGGCTGTCAGTCCCAGGGTGATCGCAGCGCGTCGTGCTAATTGGATCAGTTCCGTCGATCCTGTCAAGACACCGGCAGTCAGATCGGCGTGCCCCCCCAAATACTTGGTGACACTATGCACCACAAAGTCTGCGCCGTGGTCGTGGGGTTTTAAAAGACAAGGAGCCAAAGTATTGTCCACCAGGACTTTCAATCTATATCGGCGAGCCAAGGCGACGATAGCAGGCAAATCAGGAACGATCACGAGCGGATTGCTGAGACTTTCAATCAAGATCAGTCGGGTCTGCGGGGTGATCGCCCTTTCGAGCTGGTCAAGGTCTTGAATATCGACAAAACTGCTAGTGACACCGAAGCGACCCAATTCTTTGAGCAACAAACTGCTAGTGCCACCGTAAATACCTTGGGCGGCAACGATATGACTGCCCTGCTCAAGGGTGGACATTAAGGCTGCACTGATCGCCCCCATGCCTGAACTACAGGCGAGTCCTGCTTCAGCGCCTTCGAGTTTGGCGATCGCCTCTTCGAGGTCTTGGCTGTTGGGCTGGCCGAAGCGCCCGTAAATAAAACCAGCTTCGGCTTTCGTCCAGACCGCTTCTAACGCATCGAGATCTTCGAAATCATAGACAGCCGTCTGAAAGATCGGAGTTGTTGCCGGTTGACTCAAAGAAGACCGCATTGCACCGATGCGCGCTAGCCATGTATCGTCCATTGCCACTTTTTAAAATGCCTCGCCCATAAAGTCCATACAATCGATTGCCTGTTTTGTCAGTGCCGCTTTGGGATTCACCGGACACTTCAGATGAATATCACCAGTAAAGTAGCGACATTGAGTACAAGGAATTCTGTGCAGTTCCTGGATCTTGCCAACGCCCCGACGTACACTCAAGAGCGTGTTGGCGAGGATGTAGAGGATGCTCACCCAGACCGTGCAGGCGAGTAGTGTATCAATTGAAAAGCTATTCATCGAGGCTGAGGATACCGTGCAGGCACCAGTGTATCGCGTCTACTTGGTTCGTTGTTGTAACGGATCACTTTATTGTGGCCAAACAGCGAACCTCGAAGCCCGCATGAAGTTACATCAAACTGGCCGGGGGGCTCGCTCTGTTCGTCTTGCTGGATTTCAATGCCTTGCGCAAAGTTGGATCGTGTCCAGCCGGCGGGATGCGCTGCGCCTCGAATACGCGATCAAAGCGCTACCCAAAGCCCAAAAAGAAGCTTTGGTGATCGAGCCGAAACACCTCAAAATCCTGGCCACAGAAAAGGGGATCAACCTGCCTGAAACGCTTTCTACCTCCGAAGGTTTACAATAGAAGTAATGCTTTGCGTCAAATCAATGCTTTCACGCTTCTGGGTTTCTTTGGCTATTGCCGTATTCTTGCCATGGCCAGTTAGTGCCTTGCCATTAAACTTTCCACCCCAAAACCATTCCAGTTACGGAAGTTCAGGCGTGCCCAATCCTCCCTCTTTTGCACCTTACTATTCAACGCCTCAGCCTGCCGATATAGAAGTACAACCGCTTGAGTTTGGCAAATCAAAAGTGAGACCGCGTTCGAGTGGCACAGGAGCAGCTTTTCGCTTCAATATGACCCTGCCACCTGCTCAGTCGCATTGCATCAAAGATTATTGTTGGTGACAAGGGTGAGGGGGCGTTGCTGTCGATTGAGAAATCATCTTTTCTAGACTGTCTAGGAATTCAGCCTCTCGGTAGGGTTTGGAGAAGTAGGCATTCGCACCCAAAGAAAGGGCCATCTTGCGATGCTTCTCGCCGTTACGACTGGTGAGCATGGCGACGGGCAATTTCTGGTTGTTGGTACGCAGGCGAGCCAAAAAGCCGAAACCATCTAGGCGCGGCATTTCTAGGTCGCAGATTACCCCTTCGACCCACAGACCACTGTTGAGTTTTTCGAGGGCTTCGAGGCCGTCCCGTGCCTGTTCGACCCGATAACCGACTTTTTCGAGGGTGAGAGCCAACATCCGCCGGACATTGATCGAATCATCGACGACGAGTAAGGTTTTTTGTTGGGCGAGGGGAGGGGATGGGTGAGGGGCTATGCTGCTGGAGCATTGGGACATCCAGGCGATTAGATCGGGGACATCGACGATCGGCACGGCTTGCCCGTTGCCTAAAACCGTACAACCTTTAAAGCCCGGAGGCATCTGAATTGGGCCTTCCAAGGCGCGGATGGCCACTTCGCGCTCTCCCCAACAGCGATCGATCGGTACACAGACCACAGCATCGCCACCACTGACAATCAAGACGGCTGCTGACGCATAGGCGATATTTTCTTCAGCTTCGATGGGCCGGGTGGGACAGCGGTAATGAAGCCACTGATCGAGGGGCACGACTGGGATCGCAGAGCCGTCGTGGTCGAAACTGCGGCCATCTACGCTGAAGCAGTCCGGGTCGAGAATCAGCATTTTCTCGACGCTATTTCCCGGAAAAGCGAAGAGCATCTGGCGAATCTCGACGACCAAAGCGCGCAGCACAGAGAGGTTGAGGGGAATCGACAGGGTGAATGTTGTTCCTTGGCTTGGTTGGGAGTGGATGGCAATTGTGCCATTGACCGTTTGCAGTTGGGTGCGCACCACGTCCATACCCACTCCGCGACCGGAAAGGCTCGTCACTTGGCTGGCTGTGCTGAAACCGGGTTCGAAGATCAGTTCGTGCAACTCCTGGGGTTCGGCATCGAGGATCTGGGTTTGGGGAAGACCCATCTGGAGCGCGCGGGCACGAATTTTTTCGTCGTCGAGCCCACTCCCGTCGTCGCGCACGGTCATCAATAACACGTTGCCCCGCTGGGTGGCGCGGATTTCGATGGTGCCTTGGTTCGGTTTGCCTTTGGCTTGACGAATATCGGGAGACTCAATGCCATGGTCGAAGGCGTTGCGCACCAGATGCATCAACGGATCGCCCAGGGCTTCGATCACCTTGAGATCGACGAGGGTGCTTCCGCCATGGACTTTGAAGCTGACAGCCTTGCCGAATTCTTTTGAGAAATTGTGGATAGCGCGATTGAAGCGATCTGTGACATCGCTCAAAGGACGCATCCGCAATTTTTTGAGATCGGTCTGCAGCTGGTTGGTGGCTCGTCCAAGGTCGTAGGCCGCCAACTCCGCTTCTTGAAGGGAGATGTCGATGTCGGCGCTGACTTCTTGCACCCAAACGGTGTTTTCGGTGGATTCTTGCCAGAGGGGATGGAGGCTGTTGTAGCGATCCATTTCGAGGCTGTCGAAGTTGTCCGCTTCGGCGGGCATGACAGCAGTTTCGCTTGGAAGGGTCGCCGCCTGGTCGTAGGTGGTGCGTAGCTGTTGGTTGACCTCTTCCAACTGCTGAACGCGACCGATCAGGGCACCCACTTGTTTGCGAAGACGGCCAAGGTGGAGATCCAAACTGTTGCGCCCAATCAACAACTCCGCCCAAAGATCGCCAATCACCTCAAGACGTTCGATGGGAACTCGAACTGTATTGGTTCGCGCAGTGCCCTCATCACTAACCGATTCAGCTTGCACCAGAGCGCTCTTCGTCCTACCCTCGTCAAAAATCGATGCTGGCGAGCTTGTCGGAAAAGTAGGCAGAAATTCCGCCTCTCCCTCCTCAAAATCTGCTGAAATTGACTCCACTGCCCCCGCCAAAATCAGCGCTTGGCTTCTTCGCCAAGCTTTGAGGGCTTGATGGCTGAGATTCAGCAGATCGTCGGGTGCCAATTGAATGCGTTCGTAAACTGTTTGGCAGAGTGCGGTGAACTTTTCGAGCTGGAGCATCTCCCCCAAATCAGCCAATTCTTGGGCGAGTAGTTCAAGCTCAGTGCGCAAGCAAGCCTGATCCGATCCCGCCAGAAGTCCCTCTAGACGCTGGAGACAGCCTTCTACTTCTGTTTCGAAGAGCACTCTTAAGACCGCTTGGGGATCGTCTTCGTCGATTAATCTGGCTTCGTCGTCCATACTCACTTCGCCGAGGCGTTCGCGCAGACTGGCAAAGATCGGTTCGGCTCGGCTGGCAAACCAGTCTGCGTCCACTTCGGTGCCCTTGCCGTTTTGGCTGGCGATTTGGCCTAAAGTATCCACACCGCTCAAGAGCAGACTTTGCAGATCTGTGTCTAGAACAGTACGGCGCGCCCGGATGATTTTGAAGGCATCTTCTAAGCGATGACTGGCTTCGCTGAGTTGCATGAAGCCCATCATCCCCGCACCACCCTTAATCGAGTGGGCAGCCCTTAGGGCGGCATCGATGCGGGATACTTCGACACTGGCATTCTTGGAGGCGAGGAGCACCGCTTCGATAGTCCTCAGATACTCCTGGGCTTCGTCGAGGAATTGGAGGCGAACCGTCCATTCCGCACTGGTCATCGTTTTTTCGAACATGGCACCAGCCCTATTGCGGAATTTTGAAGTAGGCGACAGAACGCTGAAGATCTTGGGCGACCTGCACGGTCTGCCGCAGAGAATCGGAAACGTGCGCCGATGCTTCTGAAGAACGTTCAGCAATGGCCGCGATCTGCTTCATGAGGGTCGTCACAGCCTGGGAGGTCTGGGTTTGGGAGATCGTGGTGTCGGAGATCCTACCGACGAGATCATCGATCTGCCGTGAGACCTCCTGAATCTGCTTCAGACTCTTTTTCGCCTCTTCGACCAAGCGTGTGCCTTCAACAACTTGGCTTGTGCCTGTGGCCATGGCATCGACGACCTCGCTGGTTTCCGATTGGATATTCTCCACCAACTGTTCGATCTCCCGCGTTGCGGCGGCAGATCGTGTCGCAAGTGCCCCAACTTCTGCCGCAACCACGGCGAAACCACGGCCTTCTTCGCCAGCACGAGCCGCTTCAATACTGGCGTTAATCGCCAAAACGTTGGTTTGCAGCGCGATCTGGTTGATCAGCGAAACGACTTTTGAGATCTTTTGGGAGGATTCGCCGAGCCGTTTGACTTTTTTGGAGGTTTCAGCGACGGTTTCGCGCAGGTCGAGAATCCCCGCAACGGTGCGATCCATGGATAGCCCCCCTTCTGCGGCGGTGATCGATGCATTTTTGGCGACGATTGCAGCTTGGCGGGCGCTTTGTGCCACTTCCTGAATCGAGAGGGTCATGTACTCGACAGAACCGAGGGTGCGGGAAATTTCATCGGCTTGACGGTTGGCATCTTCGGCAAGACTGCGCATCGAGCCTTCGTTGTCTCCCAAACTTGTGTTCAAGTCGGCGGTGGACGTTTTGACTTGGGTCACGATCTTGCGCAGGTTTTCAATGATCGCGTTGAAGAAGTCGCCGACGATGCCGATTTCGCCGGCAGTCACGTTGGCACGCACCGTCAAGTCACCCTGAGCTGCCCCTTCGACTTCGTCTAACAAGGTGATCAACTGCATCTGGAGGGCTTCTTTTTGGGCACGTTGCTCCTCAGAAACGGTTTCGGCCAGTGCGCGGGAGTAGTCCAACTGCTCAAGGTAGCTAAAGCGCTCGGTGATCGGTGATAACTGTGCGGCCAAAAGTTGAAGTTCTTCGATTTCTTCTTGCGTCCACCGATGGGGCTTGGTGCAGTTGTGAGCAATCAACAGACCGCGCACTTCTCCGCTACCAAGTAAGGGAACGATCAAATTCGCTTTGACTTTTAGGCGATCGAGAAGTTGGTGGTGCTCCTCACAGTATCCAGATTCTTGGAGATTATGATTTGCAACAACCCCCCCTGTGCGGTAGAAAGCGATGCGCTCTTGAGCAATACAAGGATCTTGCACACGATCCGCGATGGTATCGCCCAAAGCAAGAGGCCAACCTGGTTCGACCGATTCGGCAACTACAAATCCGCTGCCATCTAGTTTGAAGACATAAATGACCAAGCGATCTAGGTGCAACTGCTTTTGCGGGCCAGCCAGGAGTTGGTTGAGCACAGGGGAGAGATCTTCAATACTGCGGGCAGGAGCTGAACCGAGGGTAGCAAGTAGTTTCTGGCGCTCAGATTCAGTGATCGCCACTTGACGCACCCATTCTTGTTTGGCAAGTAACTCCTGCAACTGACCTGCCATCCCGTTGATGTTGTTGCCCAACAAGGCGATTTCGTCTTCCCCTTGCACCTTAAGGCGGACATTGAGGTCGCCTTCTCCCAATCTCTGCACCGCTTTTGTCGCGCTGAGAATAGGTACGATCGCCCGGTTCGCCACAGTAGCAGCGGTGATCGAGACTAGGAGCGCCGTGAGGCCAGACCCCACCAAGAGGGTAAAGAGCAGCTGGTTCTGAGCCGTATAGGCAGTTTTTGTATCGACCGCAACAACCGTAGACCAACCTAATTCGGCGAGACCCTTTTGGGGAATACTCGGCGAGTAGGCAACAAGGGACTGCTGATCTTTGTCCATCAATACCGCGCTACTTGCCACTTTTGCTTTGCTTAGAAAACCGATACCAGGAACCACCTCGCTGAGATTCTGACCCAGGTTTTTGGTATCGTTGGTTGAAAAGATGATTCCCTCCGCATTCACGAAGAAAAAGTGAGCATCTGTAACCCTAGTCAAAAACTGTTGGATGTTTTCTTGGGGAATCCGGGTGCGGATCACACCGATCACTTTGCCTGTGACTGTGTCTATGAGCGGGGCAGCAACATAGATGCTGAACTTGCCCGTCCCTCTAGAGCGGCGCGGTGAAGAGATGATCGGCTTCGAGTTTTTGAGGACAGCTTGAAAGTAATCACTATTTTTATAACTTTTTAGATCCCCTGTACCCGTCTCTAGAACCGGTCTACCTGCAAGATCCATGACGACAATCGAGTCGTAGTAGCTGTTGTACTTCATGTAACTTTCGAGGAATTCGCGCTTCTCTGTGCCTGTAATCATCTTTTGCATGCGGGGGTCTGTAAAAGCTGGCGAAGTAGACAGTGCTTGAATGTCACCAAAGCGTTCCAGCATAAACAGACTGAGCTGGTTAGAGAGGGTTTTGGCTTGATCGACTTGGCCTTGGTTGACTTTTTGGGTGAAGGCATTATCGGCAAACTTGTACGCTAGAGAGCCAATGGCAACAATGGGAATCAGTCCGATGGCAACAGCCAAAAGGGTTGCCTTGGTGCGCAGAGAAAAACGCTGAAAGAAAGAGGATTTCCCAGTGGGGATCAACGGCGTTCCACGCCAGGTAGCAGCGTACCCAGGCGACGAAGCAACCTTAGGCACCAACTGGGGAATTTCAGGAACTGTTGGGGTTGGCTCACTCTCCACCTCGCGCCTGTAGCCTTTGCCAAGCTCTGCGAGGGCGGAACGGGCCGTAAAGATCAGCTTTTGATCCATGGTCAATTTGAGCACTTCTTCAAAGTGGTGCATCGCTTCATCCAAGAGACCCGCTTCTCGGCAAGCATTGGCGAGCCAGAAACGCAGCTGTGGGTCGGTGGGGTTTTCTGAAACCAAAGGCGCGAGGCGTTCGATGGCGTCGTCGTAGCGCGCTTCGTCGTAGGCTTGAATCGCTTCATTTAAAGGAACAACATGGGTCGTCATGGTTAATTTTTCCTCAATAGAAAATCACTTGAATGGAGCAGTGCCACAGGATCGATCAAGAGAAGCGTCTCAGGGGACTGGTGAACAACGCCTGCAAGATAAGGGAGTAAGTAGTCGGGAACCGTTTTGGGTGGTGGCAAGACTTCTGCGTCGGTGTGCCAGATCCCGTTCACTTCGCGCACAGCAAAGGCCAGGGACCTATGGGCATTGCGCACAACGACAGCCGGATAGAGTGGACAAAACGCATCCAAGGGAGAAAAGCCGAGCAGGGCGGCCAGATCCACTGTCCAAAGAATCCGGTTGCGGTGATTGACGAGGCCAAGAACGCACTCCGGCAAATTGGGCATCGCCGCCAATCGCCTAGAAGGAATCATGATCACTTCGCTGGTTTGGTTGAGGGCGAAGCCGACCAAATTGTTTGTAGTCAACTGAACCCGCAAGTAGGTTTTGCCAGTGGTAACTGTCATTTCCATCGTGCTAGTCCACCAAAGAACGCACTGCGCGGATGAGTTGCTCGCGGGTGAAGGGCTTGGTCACGTAAACATCGATTCCCTGTTTCATCCCCCAGAGCCGATCGATCTCCTGATTTTTGGAGGTACAAGCGACGATGGGCAGTTTGTGCGTTGTCGGGTCACCTTTGAGGCTGCGACACAGTTCTAGGCCGCTCATGCCAGGCATCACGACATCGGTGACGACGACATTCGGCTTTTGTTCGCGCGCTTTCGTCATTCCTTCTTGGGCATCGCTGGCCTGAAGGACATGAAACCCAGCCTCCTTGAGGTACTGGCTGATCAGTTCTAGTTCTGAGAGGATATCGTCGATCACAAGAATCGTTTGCATGGACAGGCTCCTGATTAAGTGAACGATTTTAGGTTTCGGTCCTACGCTTCGGAAGGTGGCGTTGGACAACTTTGAGCAGTTCGCCGCCTTTGAAGGGTTTGGTCAGATAGTCCGTCGCTCCTGACATAGAGGCACGTGCCCGGTTGATCAGCCCTGTATTCCCCGTCACCATCACAATCGGCAACTTTTTGAAGGTAGGATGCTTGCGGAGCATCGAACACAGAGCGTAGCCATCGAGAGCAGGCATCCCAACATCCATCAAGATGATGTCGGGTTTGAGGCGAATAATTTGCATTAGGGCTTTGAGGGAGTCATGAATTGCCATTACCCGAAATCCTTTTCCCTCCAAGCAGCGCTCGATTTCAGCCGTCACCGACGGACTATCGTCAATGCAGACGATCGTATAGATTTCACGGCTGAGGAATTTTTCGACTATCGGGGTAATTTGACCAGGGCGAACTTTAGGCAAATGTACATAGGGTTCAACGGGATCTCTTAGGTAGATGATCTTCTGACGAATATAGGGAGAGAGTTGGGACGCTAAATCGAGTTCGTCACAGCGCAGGGCAGCCGCCAAGTCTCGAAAGCTGTGGCCTTTGAGCATACTGCGCATCTGCTGACTGAGGGGAGGCAGTAAACCCGTGCCAGTGCTACCACCGCCGAAATAAAGGCGTTGGTAAGGACTGCAGATCTGTGCTCCGCCTAAGGCTTGCCAGCGCAGTGTGCGGTTGTGGCCATACTCCAGCAATTCTTGGTAGTCCAAAAAGCAGAAATGAGGATGATCCTCGATCTCTCTGGCCAGAAAGCGGCATTGCCCCGATTCCACAAGTAATAGCGCTTCTAGAGCTTCTAACATGAGCGCCTTGGTAACTGCTGCTGCTTGTTGCCCAAGGAGAATCTCCTCTTTGCGCAGCCAGACAATCGCTGTGTACTCTTGCCTCTGGACGAGATCGCTCACCTTCCCAAATCGTTGGGTGATTTCTAGACAAAAGGTGTGGGTCAGTGCGGGGACTTGATTGCTGATCCGACGTAGGTGGCAGTAGAGCCGATCGAAGGGTTTGGTGCTGACGTTGGCATAAACGATGGCACCACGATCTAAAAAAATGCACCAGTGCACCTGATTGCAGAAAACTTGTAAAAGTCCAGTGCTCTCCGATTTGCATTGCTCAACTAAGTAGCTCGTAGGGGAATATTCTTTCCCTGCAGGAACAACAGGATTCATAGTAGGTTTCATGAGTGTCTAGAAGGAAGTATGAAGCGGGGGCTAGTGAAAGCGTTACTGTACTTAGCAGAGAATGCCCAGATCCACGCTCCACTGGCGCATCGAACATGAAGTACAGATGAAATCTTGATAAAGCAGGTAGGGCTAACCAGTGAAATCTACGCAGCGTCCACAAAGGCTGCGCTGCGTTTGCCCCTGCGTAGTCGAACGGAAAAGCCGCGATTAAGCGCCATCTGCAAAAAGGTCTAAACTTCACGAGTGATAGCGTATTTTAAATGCCTGCGTAGGCTTTCCAAGCTTGAAATAGTGCATAACTCCCCAAAAGAGCCACAGCAATGCTGAAAATCGAAGAAACCGCAGCATCGGAGAGTTTGGGCAAAAAGCGGGTACTAAATTGAGCGCCAAGCAAACCACCAGCACCGAGGATCAGCCCTTCGATCACCAGAACATGGCCGTGGAAAGCATGACCGATCACGGCAAAGACAGCCGTCAAGACAACCACTCCCAGGCTCGTTTGGATCGCCACTTTGATCGCTTCACGGAGTAGAAGCATCTGGAGGGGCACCATAATCACCCCACCACCGACACCGACAAGACCAGCCACCATTCCAGCGACGCCACCTGTCAAGATCCGCGCAGTGGTTGGATTCCACTTTTTTTGATCGGAACCCTCCGTTTGCGCTAGACCCCGACGCAGGCTGACCAGATAGATATTGAAGTACATGAGCAGACCAAAAATGACGAGCAGCCAGAAGGACGGAATGAAGTTCGCAATCTGAGATCCGACGAAGGCCATCACCGCTGCTGGGGTACCAAGCGCGAGGACGCGCTTCAGGTCAAAGAAGCCCATGCGCCAGTTCTGAAACGTTCCAGAGATAGAAATGATCAAAATGGCCAGACTGCTCGTTGCGACGGCCTCAACGGTTGAATAGCCCAAAACAACAAGCAGTGGCACCATCACAGATCCACCGCCGATACCCATAAACCCGGCAAGAACACCAGAGAGAATGCCACCAAAAATCAGCCAGAGAAGAGAAAAATCGGGGTGCATAGACCATTTTCGATAATTTCACAAAACCGCCCTCGCGCCGGAAGCCCCGTACCCTCGTGGTCGGGGAGGAGGCGCGGCCAGATCTTCAGGTTGCATCCTCTCTCCTGGGTGAATTATAATATAACTATGAAGCAAGTGCTGACAGTATCGTGCAAACTCAACCCATCGACTGAGCAAGCCCTGAAGATTGGCGCAGCACTCAAAGCATTTGCGGATGCCTGCACTTGGATTAACACCACCACGCCTGAGCAGTTGACGAATAAGACAACGATGCAGACGCTTGTTTACTATGACTGCCGCACACTCTTTGGCCTTTCTGCCAATCTGACGGTTCGTGCCATTGCCCGTGTCTGTGCCAACCGTAAGGCAGCCAAGGTGAAGGGCAGATCTGTTAAGGGTTTTGCACCCACAAGTATTGATTATGATGCCAAAATCTTTGGCCTCAACACCAAAAAATGGATTGTTGGGTTGACCTTGCTGGATGGACGGGAACAGATCGCGATGTCGATTGGCAACTACCAAAGGCACCTGCTTTCTGAAGCGAAACCAACTTCTGCCACGCTTACCAAGCGCAAAGATGGCACCTACCACATCAATATTCAAGTCAAGTCAACACCGCCACAACCGGAAGAAGTGACTGAATGTTTGGGAGTAGATCTTGGCCGCACTGATATTGCACACACTTCCCAGGGAGAATTCTACTGTGGACAGCAGTTAGCAGATCTCAGAGACAAGCGCTCCAAACAAAGAGCGCAACTGCAACACAAAGCCACGAAAGGCACAAGAAGTACTCGCCGACGGGTGAGACAACTTCAGCAACGGCTGTCGGGCAGAGAAAGACGGTTCCAAGCCAACATCAATCACACCATTAGTCATCGGCTCGTCAAGCAAGCCAAAGCGAAAGGCTGGAGCATTGCCATAGAAGACTTGGCAGGCATTCGAGAACGCACGAACAAGCAACCGAGAAATAAGACGGAACGCAGGCGTTCCAACAGTTGGGCTTTCTTCCAATTGCGTCAGTTCTTGGCTTACAAATGTGTGCGTTCTGGTGTGCCTCTGGTACTGATCAATCCAGCTTACACAAGTCAAACGTGCCACTGCTGTCACCGCATTGGTGAGCGTCAAGGCAAGCAATTTAAGTGTGTGGCTCCCCCAGGGGGGCTTGCTGCCGGGCGCTTGGTGGATTGCGGTTGGCATGGTGATGCCGACTTTAATGCGGCAATGAATCATTCTCAATTGGGGGCATCCGTAATGTGCCCTCGTGGTCCCTGGATGGCGTGCCATCTGGAGGGCTTCCGAAAGCTACTGGCCTCGTGCCAGTAGATGTTTACCTGTTCCTATCTTTGCATCCGCCCTTCGACAAGAGGATGTTTA
>JACMLN010000194.1 GCA_014379585.1 Gloeobacterales cyanobacterium ES-bin-313
GAACTGCTTCAACAGATCTTCGTTCCCCTGGGCTACGACCTCTTGAGCATCTGTGAACCTCTGCGTGCAGCGGCAATCCTTCTCCAACGAAAACCAGATCTGATCTTTTTGGATTGGGTGATGCCGGACATCAATGGCTACGAATTTTGCTCGATGCTGCGCAAAGTGCCTTCGTTCCGGCAATTGCCCATCGTTGTTCTGACTGCCAATGCCAACATGATCGACCGTCTACGGGCAAAGACCTGTGGTGCAACAGAAGTACTCAGCAAACCCATCGACCAACAGAAGGTGATCCAGTGCGTCAAGCGCTACGTGGTTTCCCAAGCACGCTCTGGAGAAACCGCAAATTATTCGCTGGTCTAGCTCCCGTCTCAGTTTTGCGGCTGAATCGTCAGGCTAAAGCTGAACAAGTTTCGCTTGGTCGTTAGGGATCACGAATCTCGCCAGAGTAAAGTTTGTCGAGGTCTCGGCCACGATCGTATCGACCGCTTCGTAGCTGAGAAACATCCCACGGGGAGTGACAACAGCCTTGGTATAAACGTGGTATCTGAGTTCGACATACTCAATGTGGGGATTCGCTTTTTGGAGAACTCGCGTCCCTAAGCGGGTAACATCGACATTGCCAAGCAGTTCGTAAAGACCTGCCGAACTCACCGAGCCACCGACAACTTCTACCGCGACGGCTGGGCTACTGACATCGCTGAAGTCAGGCCGCAGCCCGCCCGCATAGCAGTTGTGAATGTCGCCTGTCCAGACCACTACATTTTTGATTTGGTTGTCGCCAATATAGGCCAGCAGATCGCTGCGCTCACTTGGGTAGCCATCCCAGGCATCTAAGTTGATGTAGAGTCCTTGGTCTGTGAGGGCAGAGTTGGAGAAATTCTTCGGTGGTAGCTTTTTGGCGCGCGCAGCAGGATCAAGGTTGATCGCCTCAAAACGCATCATCATTACTTCGTTGAGCAGAACTTTCCAGCGGGCTGTCGAAGTCCCTAATTGAGATTTGATCCAATCTTTTTGATCGCTACCGAGCATAGTGCGCGTGGGATCAAAGAGTTCTTCACAGGCAGTCACGGCGAAATCGCGGCTACAGACGACACCGTCGCGATACTGGCGCTCGTCCAGCACAAATAGATCGATCAAAGTCCCGAAGCTTATTTTGCGGTAGAGTTCAACGCTGCTCACACCATCGACGGTGGTGAGTGGGGTGACTGGCGTGACTGGCATGAATTCGAGGAAGGCTGTGTAGCCATTGGCCTGACGTTCGCGCTCTGAAGCAGATAACTCGGCACCAGCGTAGTTGTTGAAGACTTCGTGGTCATCCCAGATGTATACCCAGGGAAAAAGACGACGGACTTCCTGGTAGTTGAGATCGCTCATATAGAGCTTGTATTTCGAGCGATACTCATCCAAGGTTGTCGCATTGGCAATCGGATCGAGGCGCACCTGGCCATTTTGAAAATTAGCAGCGCCAGTTTCGTACATGTTGTCGCCAAGCATCACGCAGTAGTCAATGTCGTCCTGGGCGAGGGCGGCGTAGGTCGTGTAGAAGCCCTGGGTGTAATCTTGGCAACTGACGTAGGCAAAGGTGAGCTGTCTTGGGGTACTATTCGCCGCTGGAGCAGTCAGGGTTCGCCCGATCACACTCTGGTATCCGGTGGTGGTACTAAATCGGTAGTAGTAGCGGGTAAACGGGGACAGAGCATTGACAGTCACCTTCACCGTAAAGTCCAGACTGGCATCGGTGATGAACTGACCTGTAGTGACAATTGTTGTAAAACTCTCATCCGTAGACAATTGATAGGTGACAGAGACACTGCTGCTTTGATAGCTCTCCGGTACCCGTGTCCAAATCACCACTGAGTTGGGACGGGGTTCTCCCGAAGCAACCCCTAAATTTCCAGGCTCACTCGCCCGTGCCGAATTCAGTTGACTGGCAAGGAGGACTGCTGGTGCTACCAAGGCACCCTTCAGCACCGATCGACGATTGAGCATGGATTTACTCATAAAGTAACAACTTGAAGATTATCGTTGTCGCTTTAAGTTTTGATTAAGAAGGGGTCTGATTCCGCTTCCTCTCCGTGCCCCTTTACGCAAAGCGCTTCGTCGGTTATCTTCAATGGCAAAGTATTGATTGGTCTGTCATGCGCTCCTCCATTTTTCTCGGTGTTTTTTCTGCTCTATTCATTCAACAAGCCACTACATTTGCGGCAGAGATCCCACAAGCCTCCGACGCTTTCAACGCCCGCGTGCGCAACACTGTGCTCTCCCGCTGGAAGATTCCATTTATGGAGCGCTCAACAACAGTTCGGGTAAAAGCAACGGTGGGAACAGATGGCAAATTGACGAACGCAGAATTTACCCTCTCCCCCACTCCGACAGACAGCGACAAAATCCGCAAAAGTGTCGAAGAGGTGATCGCTAGCACGTCCATCGTTCCTGCTGAGAGTGGGCCAGTCTCCGTTGAGTTCAAAATGTTGGGCCAAGTCGGGCCGTATCTCTTTTCTTGTTTCCCTTTAAAAATCTACGTACCCAGCCAGTTTGCCGATAGCCCAGGAAGTACCATTCCTGATACGAGTGTGCAGGGGATGACCCAGGGGATTATGCGCTGGAACCGTGCTCTTAGCGAACGCTCCGGCGGCAAAATCACCGACCCAATCACTGCTGTCAGCAAACCAGAGATGGCCGATGTCCGCATCGACGCGTATGAAGATATGCCACCCTACGGTGCTTACCTCACCGACAATGCCACAGGGCAGGTCATTTTGCGCGTTGCCCTCAAGCGACCCATCGCTGGAGCGATTCAGTCTGGTTACCGCCTCTGGCAACCTTTGCAAGTCACCCAGCAGACAATGTTCCAGATTGGTCGTATTGTCAGTCTCTCTCCAACGACCGAAGCAAACAATGTCCTTCTTCCCATGGTTGCAACTGCAAAGCTCAAACCTTCTACCGAGGCATCAGGTACCAAAGATGTTCAAGTTTCTTTGGCTGATGGAGGAGGCTATACAACCTCTGGCAATGGGCTAGGAGCAAACTCTAGTGACCTTGGTTCAGGGATCAAGGCCGACTACACTGACAGCACGATCGAAGAACGCACGATCAAACCTGAACAACTCGACCAAGTCCTCACTCAGATCGCTACCCGTCCTTGTAGACGCTAAGTGAAAATTGCATTGATATTTCAGTGCTGGATGTCTTGGTTGGGTTAGCGCGGTTGATCGTCGCAGGAACGCGCAGGCAGAAGCGGGCTAAATCGCCGAAACTCGGCCAAATACTGCTCAGCGGCGACGAGTCCTGACAGGTTGACACTGTAGTAGATCCAGCGCTTTTCTTGGCGTGTGCGTACCAAACCCGCTTCCTTAAGGGTTTTGAGGTGAAAGGAAAGCTTGGACTGGGCTACGCCGAGTTGTTCCACCAGTTCGCAGACACAGAGTTCTCCGGTGCGGAGGAGGGCAAGCACCTGCAAACGCAGAGGATCGGAGAGGGCATGAAACATCGCTGAGAATTGTTCAACACTCAAGCAATCGCTATGAATCAGGTTTTGTGGAAGCAAGGTATCACCTCGAAGTTTTTCTGCCATGGAGATCACCCAATCCTATTTCGTTGCTGTTTCCTGGACTTTGCGCTCACTGTGTCGGTCGGTCAGAAAATCTCTGTGGGGACGGAGCAAAACGGTGAACTTGTACAATTCTTCCATGACATCGATGACGCGATCGCGGTAAGGCGAATCTTTCATGGTGCCATCTTCGTGAAACTCGTTGTAGGCTTTGGCCACCGAAGATTGATTCGGAATGGTGAACATGCGCATCCATCGACCTAAGAGGCGCATCGTATTCAAGGCGTTGAAAGATTGAGAGCCACCACTGACCTGCATCAACGCCAAAGTTCTGCCCTGGGTGGGTCGTACTGAACCGATTTCGAGGGGGATCCAGTCGATCTGGGTTTTGAGTACCCCTGTGATTTGGCCGTGCATCTCAGGACTGGACCACACCTGTCCTTCAGACCAGAGGCTCAAGTCGCGGAGTTCTTGGACTTTGGGATGGCTCGGTTCGACGCTGTTGTGTAGGGGCAGGGTGCGTGGGTCGTAAAAACGGACTTCTGCACCCATATTTGTAATAATCCGGGCTGCTTCTTCGGCCAGTAAGCGGCTATAGGAACGTTCGCGGAGTGAGCCGTAAAGAAAGAGGATCCGCGGGGAATGGTCGAATTCGCTCATGTCAGAATTGCTCTAGGAAAAGACTGGAGATTGGGCTTTGACGGTGTGGACGAGATTCTGAACCCGTTCTTTAATTTCGTCGCGTACCTGATGAAAGATCTCAAGGGATTTGCCATCGGGATCTTCAAGTTGCCAATCTTCAAAGGTTTCTCGGATCAGCCAAGCTTCTGGCAGGTTAACACCACAACCGCAAAGAGAAATAACGATGTCGAAGTCCGCAGAGCCAAAATCGCTGAGTGGATCGGAGGTTTGATCGGAAATATCTATGCCGATCTCCTTCATGACTTCGACGGCGGTGGCGTTGACGTGGCTCGATTGCAGGCCAGAACTTTTGACGGTAATCACTCCAGCACCTAAGTTGCGGGCGAAGCCTTCGGCCATCTGGGAGCGGCAGGAGTTGCGTTTGCAAACGAACATGACATTTTTCATGGCGATATCTCGAATGATGAGTGAGGTGTTTTACGGCTGTGGCACTTCGCGCAGAACCGTGGCGGGGAAATAACGGCGTTGGAAGTAGAGGGCGACATTCACAAGGCAGATCAAAGCAGGGACTTCGACTAAAGGACCGACGACTGCGGTGAAGGCTACCCCGGAACCAAGGCCAAATACGGCGACGGCGACGGCAATGGCAAGCTCGAAGTTGTTGCCTGCGGCGGTGAAGGAAAGCGTGGCGGTGCGGGCGTAATCTGTGCCAAGCTTGCGCCCAAGATAAAAACTCACCAAGAACATGACTGCAAAGTAGATGGCGAGGCCGAACATCAAAAAGGGGCCAACGACCCAGTTGAGTACTAACGATAGGCCGAGGAGCTTCCAGTCGCGGAAGACTTTGCTGAGTTCTTCGTAGCGTACCTTGGCGAGAGGGGGGTACATCATGAGAACTAAGCCGATGGCAATCGGGATATTCGTCGTACCAACTTGGAAGCGGGA
>JACMLN010000195.1 GCA_014379585.1 Gloeobacterales cyanobacterium ES-bin-313
CGCACATGAGAACGCAGAGCGAGGACGACATCTGCATCGTCGATCTCTTTGGTGAGCGTTACTGGATAGCCAAGGGCACTGATGATTCGCTCTAAGTGACTGCGGGAAACGGCGTAGGGATAGATACAAACCCGCTGACCTTCTGCGGTCGCTACGTCGATATTCATCGAAGGCAAGGCGTAAAGTTGCGCCTGTTCGCTCCAGTGGGAGGTTTTTGGCTCGTCCCAAGTCGGTGGTGGTGGTGCTTCTTTGGAGACGCTGACTTTGCCTTGGGAGTTCATCGCTCGGGTTTCGGGCAGAGGCTTGCGATCTCGCAGTAAGAAATCGATGGTTTCAGCCACGTCTTTGTGGATCGTCCACTTGTAGCGCTCCTGCATCTCGATGGCGATCTCGAAGGTGGGCGAGGCTTTACGCTCTAGGACACTCTTTTGGGTACCCCGTCGCCGCGCTTCGTCGTCCCCAAGGGTAACGGTTTGGATGCCACCGATCAGATCCGAAAGGGTCGGGTTCTTGATCAAGTTGTCGAGCTTGTTGCCGTGGGCTGTGCCCACCAACATCACGCCTCGTTCAGCAATGGTTCTAGCGGCAAGGGCTTCGAGTTCGGTGCCGATCTCGTCGATGACGATCACTTCGGGCATGTGGTTTTCGACTGCCTCGATCATCACTTGGTGCTGATTTTCGGGTCTTGCAACCTGCATCCGCCGTGCACGGCCAATCGCTGCGTGGGGAATATCACCATCGCCCGCAATTTCGTTGCTGGTATCGATAATGACGACCCGCTTGTGCAGATCGTCCGCCAAGACGCGGGCAATTTCTCGCAGTGCTGTCGTTTTGCCCACCCCAGGTCGTCCCAGCAAGAGAATCGATTTTCCCGATTCCACGAGGTCGCCGATCATGCCGATCGTTCCAAAGACAGCTCGGCCAACCCGACAGGTGAGGCCAATAATCTTGCCGTGGCGATTGCGCATGGCACTGATTCGGTGCAATGTACGTTCGATACCCGCCCGGTTATCCCCTGAGAACTCCCCAACACTGGCGGCACTGTGGTCAAGTTCAGCCTGAGTGATTACCGTTTCGCTCAGGTACTCAGCCCCTTCACGAAACCGTGCTTCGGGAGGCCGGCCCAAGTCCATGACCACCTCGATCAGTTCGTCGAGGCGGGGGTGGGCACGCAAGACTTCCTGCAGAAGGGGTGGCAGGATAGAGAGCAGTTTTTCGAGGTCGTCAGTGACGCGAGTTTCGTCGATGTGGGTCATCACAATGTCGTCGTGAGCCATGGCGCACCTGTGTTTGAGTTGCTGGACAAGCTTTTTGGCATGTTGAACCGCTTCTTCGAGGTCCGTCGGGCGATCAATCAATGCATCATTTTCGCAGTAAGACTGCACCAGTTGGCGAGCGAAGGAGCCATAGCCGATACCGCCGAGAGCAAGATTGAGGTCTGAAGCACGGTCAACACTGGTATCGTTGGTACCTCCTGCCAATTGGAGGAAACCGGGTAGGTTCCAGGTTTCGACTGTTTGGGCGAAGCGCACCGAAGATCGTGCCGTACCAGGAGCAAGATCTCCACTCATGGGCATCCCATCGATCTGCCAAACAAGATGTGCCTTTGCAGCCTCGCTGAGTGCAGCCGTATTGCGTAAAATTTCGGCAATCTGGTGGAGATGTTCCTGCATTCCTGGTTCATCTGGGAAACTTATTGATACAAGTTTCAGACGTGGGATGAGGGGTGCTAGACCTTGCCAAAGTTGTTGAAAACCGGATAAATGCGTTGCATGGGTGTGAATCTCCACGGCGTCGATTGGGCAGGGGGCGAGTAGCGCACCGATGGTTTGGAAAGAGTGTTCCCAGGGATTCATCGCGATAATGCCGAGGGGGCAGACGGGAGCGCATCGACCGCAACCGTAACACAGTTCCTCGCTAATCCCAGTCTGGGAAATCGCGTCCACTGGACAGATACGTAGACAGGGTCTTGGACAATCTGCAGGACAAAGCGAAGACGGGAAAGACGCTTTACGAAAGTGGGGGTCGCTGCCGTCGCTAAGGCTCACCATCAGCCAAGGTGGTGTGTTCTCGGAGGAAAGTTCACTTCCCAGGTCAATCGCTTTCTTGACATGATGGATGACCGCCGGATCTGCGGACACATCCAGACAGTCTGCACCCGCCAAGGTGTAGATCAAGGCCAAGTTGGATAGAGATGGAAGATTTTGCGAACTGGCTCCGCCGATGAGCTTAAACCAGTTGCCGACTCTTAAAGAGTGATACGGTCGTTCCGCGATAATCACGTCCGTATTCTAGCGCCCCTCCGCCATCTTGGACACGGTATCTGCTAAGCCTTGCCAACGCATTTTGTTGTCACTACCAACTTCCACCACGACTTTCAGTTTTGGGACGATATCAGGCAGCGTAGCCAAATACTCAAGCTCCTGCAGGGAAAGCACTTTTCCCTCGATAATCCAAAGAACAAGTCCTTTGGCATCGGCAGGCAAGGTGTCGAGGTGAATCGCAAGATCCGGCGGGAACTCATAGACCCGGAGCTTACCTGACCCAGGCTGATCCTGTTTGCCCAAGTGGGGAGGTCGCACACTGTGGCTCTCGAGCAAACAGCGCTCCAAGTCTCCGAGTCCTTTGGCAGTGATCACCACTGCTTTGTACCCGATTCCCCGCAGGCGACGTAGGTAGTTACCGTCCAAGCCCCCTTCCGGTGGCGACCAGACTGCAACTGCTTTTTGCTTTTCTACATCGGCAATGAAGCGGTTGCCGTTATCAAAAACAAAGTTGAGAAGTGGTGGCATGGTGCTTTGGCAGGTTTTCGTAGGTTGAGTGTAACACGCTTGTATTATGCCCGCAATCAGACTTGGCTGGTAGCCAGCGCACGACCACGGCGGCGGGAGAAAAATTCGTCTGTGTAGGACAGCCCATTGAGCAGGGTGTAGCGATCTAGACCCTTAAAAAAGCTAGGAATCAAGTAGCACCAGACTGTACAGCCCTCGCAAACTTTGAGCTTGCCTTGGGATTCGCGGTACTCCTCAACTTTTTCACCCTTCGTGTACAACTCGTAGAGGCGGCCATTGATCGGCTCTTCCGCTTGAGCAAAGTGGTAGCAGGGCAAGAGCAACTTGTCGTCTGGCGAAATCACGATCACCGCGTCCACCGCCTTACAGCGCGGATTGTTGACATCGTTGCCTCCCGCCTCGATCAAAGCCAATGCGGCTCGGTTGTGGCCAATAATGCCCCGGTAGCGTTGGGCCGCCGAACGGATCGCACTGACGAGTTCTGGGGTTGGATTTTTTTTGTCGTTGTAATTTTCGTGGGCTGTAAATGCGGGATTGAGCCACGCACGCACACCCAAACGCTTGGCCAATTCAGCTATTTCGCCGATGCGCTCAAAGTTTTGCGCCGTCACCGTAAAGTTAAGGGTCGGGTACTCACCCAAAGACAGAGCCAACTTCACCGATTCGATCAACGTATCAAAGATGTCCACGCCCCGCGACTGGTTGTGGGACTGGGCATCAGGGCCATCTAAAGAAAAGTTCAAAAAGTCGATCAACCCCTGCATCTGCTTCGCTTTTCTGGGGTAAAGAATCGTATTCGTGGTCATCGAAGTCATCAAGCCCAAACGCTTGGTTTCTTGATAAATTTCGACAATTTCTGGATGCAATAGCGGCTCGCCGCCAGTGAAATCGACGTACTTAACCCCAAGGCGCTTGAGGTCGGCCAAATTCTTGGCGATCACTTGCAGATTTGATTCCGGGGGCGGTTGCAGAGACCAGATGTCACAGAAGTGACAGCGTGCATTGCACTTATAGGTGACGTAGTAGTTTGCAACCAGCGGTGGCATAAGCATCTCAGAACGAGAGTTTCATAACGTAGTCTAACCCCTGTTGCGTACTTAAACACGTTTGGGTGCCCATACCCCAAAAACTCACAATCAGCTAATTGTAAAGATATCGTAACAATTGCACCAATCTCGGTCTCCGATGGATAAGTTAGTATTGTTTGACCCATCTGTCCAGGGCGCATCGCTCTCCTTGGCCTTTGGTAATTTTTCCGGGAGACATGCAATGACCCTTTTTGTGGGCAATCTGCCCTTTTCAGTTACACAGCAAGACATCAGTGACGCTTTCAGCGAATACGGCACTGTCAAGAATGTCAAAATCCCCACAGACCGTGAATCCGGTCGTCCTCGTGGTTTCGCTTTCGTCGATATGGAAGAAGCTGAAGAAGCCAAAGCCATCGCGGAACTCGATGGTGCTACCTGGGACAACCGCCAAATTCGCGTCAACAAAGCCGAGCCTCGTCCTGAGCGCAGTGGCGGCGGTGGCGGTGGTGGCGGCGGTGGAAACCGTAATTTCGGCGATCGCCCTCAGCGTCCCCGTTATTAATGGTTGACCCTGCAAGAAACTAACTGTTTCGGCATGGCCACTGTAGATGCATTTCTATAGTGGCCATTTTAATTTTTTGATAAGGAGTAGTAACTGTGACGCAGGTGAGGGTTGGCCAAGATGAAAGTATCGAGTCTGCTCTGCGGAGATTTAAGCGGACGGTCTCAAAGTCTGGCATTTTAGCCGATGCCAAAAGGCATCGTCATTTTGAAACGCCCATCGAGAAAAAGCGTCGTAAAGCGATTGCCATGCGAAAACTGCGGCGCTACGACAAGCGATAAACCATAGCCCTACACTGGGAGGATGATAACCCTCAGTGAAGCTTTTGAACGCATTGCCCAGACTTTGCCAAACTACGAAGTGCGGCAGGCACAACTGGACATGGCGCGTACCATCGAGCGGGGCTTCGCCGAAGGGATTCCTGTGGTGGCAGAAGCTGGAACTGGCACTGGGAAGAGTTTTAGTGCCTTAGTTCCAGCCATTTTGAGCGGCAAGCGAGTCGTGATCTCAACTGCGACTATCGCATTGCAAGAACAGTACCTCTATAAAGACATCCCCCAACTCCAAAAGGCGTTGCCGATCCGCTTTGAGGCACGACTGGTAAAGGGTCGGGGTAATTTTGTCTCGAAGCGGCGTTGGGAAGAATCGTTACTTGCCAACTCCCATTCGTTCATGGTCGAGTGGTTCGAAAAGACTGAGACTGGGGATCAAGCCGAACTGCCCACCAGTCCACCCCCAGAACTTTGGGAAGATGTACGTTCCGACAAGGACGACTGCCTGCGGGAAAAATGTCCCCACTTCGAGACGTGTTTCTATTTTGAGTCTCGACGTGCCCTCGCCCACGCAGAAATTTTAATTACGAACCACGCCCTTCTGCTGATCGATCAAGTCAGTGGAGGCCAAATTCTGCCTGATTTCGGCCTTTTGGTGATCGACGAAGCCCACCAATTTGCCGAGTACGCCAGCCGCGCCCTCACTTTGCAACTGAGCAATTTCGGCCTGGGTCGCACCTTTAGCCGGCTCAAAAAGCACTTTGGTCTGCTCGGTACACCGCTTGCCCAGGCTGAACTTGAATCCACCCGTTTTTTCGATACTTTAATCAGTGGCTCTCGCCAAACTCGCCGCTACAGCCTCGATCCGGTGATGGCGGACGACCTCGGTTCTGGATTGCTGCGTCTATTACAAAAGCTGAAAGAGACCGATCCTGGCTCCGAAGATAACTTAGAAAATAACGTTGCCAAGATGCGGCGAGATCGCCTCTGTGAATCGTTGACAGGCTACATCGGCAACCTAGAGGTACTTGCCCACCCAGGCGAAGAGTGGATCAACTGGGTCGAATTCGACGTAGCCCGCAGCGGCGCTACCAGCGTGACTTTGCACTGCACTCCCTACGATGTTTCCGCGAAACTCGGCCAATGGTTTAGCAGCGACGACTCAGGGCCAACAACGGTCTGGATGTCCGCCACGCTTTCGACGGGAGCCACCGATCCCTTCGCCTATTTCAGAAAGCAGATCGGACTGCCAGTGCAAACCGCCCAGGAAATCAGTTTTCCGAGTCCCTTCGACTATCAAAGTCAAAGTCTTCTCTATTTACCAAGCCACCTACCAGAACCGAATTCGCCTGGATATCCCCGCGCTATCGCTGGCGAAATCGAAAAACTCCTCAACCTCAGTGAGGGTCGTGCCTTCGTACTTTTCACCAGCACCCAACAGATGAAGGAGGTCTACAACCAACTGGAAGGTCGCCTCACTTTTCCCTGCCACCACCAAGAACAACTCCCAAAGCGACGGCTGATCGAGTGGTTCCGCAACACCGATCATCCTGTACTCTTCGCCACAGCCAGTTTTTGGGAAGGGGTAAGCATCGAAGGCTCCAAGTTGAGCCTCGTGATTATTGACCGAATTCCCTTCCAATCCCCCAGCGATATCGTCTACGAAGCCCGCTGCGATCAACTCACCCGCCAAACGGGAGACAAGTGGGCATGGTTCGAGACCCTTGCCCTCCCCTACGCCCAACTGCGCCTGAAACAAGGAACCGGAAGACTGATCCG
>JACMLN010000033.1 GCA_014379585.1 Gloeobacterales cyanobacterium ES-bin-313
GTAGCCATTGATGTCCGGCATCACCCAATCCAAAAAGATCAGATCTGGTTTTCGTTGGAGAAGGATTGCCGCTGCACGCAGAGGTTCACAGATGCTCAAGAGGTCGTAGCCCAGGGGAACGAAGATCTGTTGAAGCAGTTCGCCAATCGCTGGACTATCGTCGATACAGACAATCAAAGGACGGGGTGCTCCCGCTGGTTCTTTTGGTTCGGAAATTTTTGGGATGGGCAGAGTAGCTTCTTTTTGTACCGGCTCTAGATTCGGTAGCTCGATGTGCTTTTTCTCCAGGAGGAGACTGGGCCAGTCTTCTACTTCTTGAAATTCAATAATGCCTAATTTTGCCCATTCAAAGAGGAATCGGGTGATCGCAGCTAGGGATTGCTTGGTCTGAATGGTGATGTCCCAAACCGTGCGCTTTCCATCGATCAAGTTGGAAAGTGTCTTGAATTGGTTTGCAGAGACACGTTTTTGGAGTTCTTGGGAACGACGAATGATCGGAGACACATCCGGGCTGAAACGCCACAGCAAGCTTTGCAAGTTGCCAAGACCTGCATCTTTCCACTGCGTATAAAGCCTCGTGCTCTCTTGAAGGACTTGGTCAATGGGGAGAAGGGCGACGGGCTGGGACTTAAACGAAAAGTGTTTCCATTCAAAACGTCGATCTGGCATCCCAACGACAGAGAACAATACTTCTTGAGCAGTGGCCTCAGCGATCCCCTTGGCTTGAGTAAGCGTCATTTGCCCATTCGCAACTGCATCGGTGAGGACATCCATTTCCCATGTCGCTTCGTCGATCATTGCGCTAGGCATCATCGCAAAGTGCGGACAGTAGTGATTGACCGCCCGCTGCCAACGGCGAACCCGATGAATCTCGCGGATACCGTAGGTAAGCCGACCCAAGAAGAAGAAAAACTGCCACTGTTGCCGTGCTTGTCTTCCCTGAGAGACCAGCAGTTTCCCAGTCAATTGTTTTTTTTGTATCTCTGCCAGAACAGCATGAATCTGGTTACTCACAGAAGATCTCCTAGCAGTAATGGTAAAAAGCCTGCTCTACTTCCTAGATTACCCAGCCAGGGCACGTTACGTATGAAGATCTGATTTTGTTTCAGTGTTGATGCGGAAAATTTACGTTTGTCATGCTTTGCTCTCGTCGTAAAGATCGTCGATGGCTTGCAAAGAAAGCCTCGAAAAAACGCCAACATTCAAGTGCGATCGGTAGCCTTGGACGTAGCGTTGGGAAGCCGCACAGCCGATCATGGCAGCGTTGTCTGTACAGTAGGCCATCGGTGGAAAGATCGCGCGGCCCCCACGCTGTTCAGTCACTACCCCGAGGCGTTTGCGCAATCCCTGGTTTGCGGAGACACCACCAGCAACAACCACCGTGTCGTAACTAAGGCTTTCCATTGCCCGCAGAACACGGTCAGTAAGGACTTCGACGACCGTTCGCTGGAAACTTGCAGCCAGATCCGCCGCATCTAAGGGCAGATTTTGGGCATGGTGTTTCTCAACCAGTCGTAAAACCGCTGTTTTGAGGCCGCTAAAGCTCATGTCGTAAAGATGATCTAGCTTACCTCTGGGGAGCGGGAAGGCTTTTGGGTTTCCACGTTGAGCGAGTTGATCGATAGCAGGGCCACCGGGGTAGCCGAGATTGAGCATCCGCGCCACTTTGTCATAGGCTTCCCCCACCGCATCATCTCGGGTCTGGCCGAGCAAACGATACTGACCGTACCCTTCGACAGCCACAAGTCGCGTATCTCCCCCAGATACCAGCAAGCAAAGAAACGGTGGCTCTAACTGGGGATCGCTCAAAAATGCCGAATAAATATGCCCTTCGTGGTGGTGAATGGCCAGTAGAGGCTTGTCATGAATCAGTGCCAGGGTTTTTGCCACCATCGCCCCCATCAAGAGCGAACCCACTAGGCCAGGGGCACAGGTGACGGCAATGGCATCAATATCTGCCCAACGTACTGAAGCCTGTTCAAGGGCCTGAGCGATCACAAGATTGAGCGTCTGCAAATGCTCGCGCGAAGCAACTTCGGGAACGATCCCCCCAGTAATGCGGTGGGTAACAATTTGGCTAGAAATAATTGACGAGAGCACCCGCCGATCTTGTACGACCGCACTGGCACTCTCGTCACAACTTGTTTCAATGGCAAGAATGGTAGGCACTAAGCCATCCTCACTTCTTCCCTGGAATCAGCGCATTAGAGCTTAACTTCAATGTCTACACCAGCCGGAAGATCGAGGCGCATCAAGGCATCAATCGTCTTAGCACTGGGCTGATAGATATCGATAATCCGGCGATGGGTGCGGGTCTCAAAATGCTCACGGGAATCTTTATCGACGTGAGGCGAGCGCAACACACAGTAACGGCGAATGCGGGTAGGCAGTGGGATCGGGCCAACTGCGGCTGCGTTGGTACGGTTGGCCGTATCGACGATCTTGGTACAGGACTGATCGAGAAGACCGTGATCAAAAGCCTGGAGGCGAATACGAATCTTCTGTTGGGTAAGAACCATGACACTTTCCTCAGGGAAACGGGTGGAGCAAAGCCCCACCCGTCTCGGGTGAATCTATTTTACTTTTCGATCTTGGAGACGACTCCAGCACCGACGGTACGGCCACCTTCACGAATCGCGAAGCGCATACCTTCTTCGATGGCAATCGGGTTGATCAACTCGACGGTCATCTTGATGCGGTCGCCAGGCATGACCATTTCAGCATCTTTGCCATCGTCATCGGTGAAGGTGACGATCGTTCCGGTAACGTCGGTGGTACGCACGTAGAACTGAGGACGGTAGCCTGCGAAGAATGGGGTGTGACGTCCACCTTCTTCTTTGCTCAAGATATACACTTCACCCTGGAACTTGGTGTGTGGGGTGATCGATCCGGGCTTGGCGATGACCATGCCGCGTTCGATGTCTTCTTTCTTGATACCGCGCAACAAGATACCGATGTTATCCCCAGCCATCCCTTCTTCGAGAGACTTCTGGAACATTTCCAGACCAGTGACTGTGGTGGTACGAGTGTCGCGAATACCAATCAATTCGACGGTTTCGCCGACTTTGACTTTTCCGCGCTCGATACGGCCAGTGGCGACAGTACCACGACCTGTGATCGAGAAGACATCTTCAACGGCCATCAAGAAGGGACGGTCAATCGCCCGCTCAGGAGTCGGAATGTAGGCATCGACGGCATCCATCAACTGGTGGATGTAGTCCACCCACTCATTTTCGCCCCGTTGTGTCTTGGGGTTAGCGACCATCTGCTCGAGAGCCATCAGGGCAGAACCTGCAACAATCGGGATATCGTCGCCAGGAAAGTCGTACTTGGTGAGCAACTCGCGCAATTCAAGTTCGACCAATTCCAGCAGTTCTGGATCGTCTAGTTGATCTTTCTTGTTCAAGAAGACAACGATGCTAGGCACACCGACCTGTCCAGCGAGCAGAATATGCTCACGGGTCTGGGGCATGGGGCCGTCGGCAGAGGAACAGACCAGAATAGCGCCGTCCATTTGGGCAGCTCCGGTGATCATGTTCTTGACGTAGTCAGCGTGGCCAGGGCAATCTACGTGGGCGTAGTGACGGTTTGCCGTCTCGTACTCGACGTGGGCTGTGTTGATCGTGATCCCACGAGCCTTTTCTTCGGGAGCCGCATCGATACTTGCGTAGTCGCGGGCTTTGGCACCACCGAGGGCGGCCAGAGTCATCGTAATTGCCGCTGTGAGCGTCGTCTTGCCGTGGTCAACGTGACCGATGGTGCCGATGTTGACGTGGGGTTTATTCCGTTCGAACTTAGCGCGAGCCATGGATTTATCCTTCCTCTAATTAAGCGTTCCCTTTGTTCTTTGCGATGATCGTCTCAGCGACGTTGCGGGGGACTTCCTCGTAGCGGCTGAATTCCATCGAGAAAGTGCCTCGGCCCTGGGTCTTGGAGCGAATGTCGGTGGCGTAACCGAACATTTCAGCGAGGGGAATCGAGGCTGTCACTGTGGAGAGACCACCCTCAGAATTCATCGCCTCGATCTGGCCGCGACGGGAGTTGAGATCGCCCATCACATCACCCAGATAGTTTTCGGGCACTTCGACTTCCACCTTCATCATCGGTTCTAGGATGACTGGGGAAGCCTTTGCTGCAGCCTCACGAATCGCCAGTGAACCAGCGATCTTAAAGGCCATTTCCGAAGAGTCAACATCGTGGTAGGAACCGTCCACCATCGTGACTTTGACATCGATCAGCGGATAGCCAGCCAGAATGCCCGATTCGCAGCGCTCCTTCATGCCTTGCTCAGCAGGACCGATGTACTCCTTAGGCACAGCACCACCGACAACTTTCGAGACAAACTCGAAACCTGTCCCTGGTTCTCCCGGTTCCATATTGATCACGACATGGCCGAACTGCCCCTTACCACCGGTCTGGCGCTTATAGAGACCTTCGACGTTCTTAACAGCCTTACGAATCGTTTCGCGGTAAGCAACCTGCGGCGCACCGACGTTGGCTTCTACCTTGAATTCGCGCATCATGCGATCCACCAGGATTTCCAGGTGCAACTCGCCCATGCCAGCGATGATCGTTTGGTTCGTTTCTGGGTCTGTATGGACGCGGAAGGTCGGATCTTCTTCGGAAAGAGACTGCAACGCTTTGGAAAGCTTGTCCAAGTCCACTTTGGTCTTCGGCTCAATGGCAACCGAGATCACCGGTTCTGGGATGAACAGCGATTCAAGCACAACCGGAGACTCTTCAGTACAGAGGGTATCCCCTGTGAAGGTGTCTTTGAGGCCAACGATGGCGCCCAAGTCACCAGCCATGAGCTGATCGACTTCGATGCGATCATCCGCTTTAAGCACGATCAACCGCGAGATGCGTTCCTTCTTGCCCTTGCTGGAGTTAAGGGCGTAACTGCCTTTTTGGAGCACACCCGAATAGACGCGCACGAAGGTCAGTCGTCCGTAGGGATCGGCCATGATCTTGAAGGCCAAGGCCGCCATCGGCTCAGAATCGTCGGCATGGCGTTCGACTTCTGTACCGTCGAGGAGCGTGCCCTTGATGCCAGTCACATCGATGGGCGCAGGCAAGTAGTCGATCACTGCGTCGAGCATCGCTTGCACGCCTTTGTTCTTAAAGGCAGAGCCACAGAGCATCGGCACAATCGTGTTGCCAATCGTTCCTTTGCGCAGAGCTGACTTGATCTCAGCTTCTGTCAACTCTTCGCCGTTAAAATACTTGTTCAACAGCGCATCGTCAGTCTCTGAAACCGCTTCGATAAGCTTGGCGCGGTACTCTTGGGCGATCTCTAGCATGTCTTCAGGGATCTCTTCGACACGAATATCGGTGCCGATGTCGTTGCCGTAGACGTAGGCTTTCATGCGCACAAGATCGACAATGCCCTTGAGGGTATCCTCAGCGCCGATGGGTAGCTGAATAGCAACCGCATTCGTCCGCAGGCGATCACGAACTTGGTCGTAGACCTTATAGAAGTTCGCTCCGGTACGATCCATCTTGTTCACAAAGATGAATCGTGGCACTTTGTAGCGGTCTGCTTGGCGCCAGACTGTTTCGGTCTGGGGCTGCACGCCGCCCACCGAACACAGCACCGTGATCACGCCATCGAGTACGCGCATGGAACGCTCGACTTCGATGGTGAAATCCACGTGGCCAGGAGTATCAATTATGTTGACCTTGTGCTCTAGGGCACCAGGCTGCGCTTGGGTCGGGTTCTCGGGATCGCGCTTAGTCCAAGCAGTGGTGATCGCAGCAGCAGTAATCGTGATGCCACGTTCGCGTTCCTGAGCCATCCAGTCTGTGACGGCGGTTCCATCGTGAACCTCACCCATCTTGTGGATCACCCCAGAGTAAAAAAGGATGCGCTCCGTCGTCGTCGTCTTACCCGCATCAATGTGGGCGGCGATGCCGATATTGCGAACCCTTTCCAGGGGAATAGTACGTACCACGGCTACCTCCTCGTGTTAAACACGAGTTTGAAAACTTCTGTAACAATCCTAACGTAACTCACTGGTTTCATGGAACTGGCGAACGCCCAAGCCCTAATAGCGGTAGTGAGCAAACGCTTTGTTCGCATCGGCCATGCGGTGGGTCTCTTCGCGCTTGCGAATCGCAGAACCCGTGTCGTTGGCAGCGTCCATCAGTTCATTGGACAGCTTCTCGACCATGCTCTTGCCACTGCGCTTGCGGGAGAAGGCCACAAGCCAACGCAAAGCCAGAGAAGTCCCGCGCTCTTGGCGCACTTCCATGGGCACTTGGTAGGTTGCACCGCCGACGCGGCGAGCCTTGACCTCGACGCGAGGCGTGCAGTTCATCACTGCATTGTTGAACACGTCGATCGGCTCGCGCCCAGTGCGCTCTTGAATCCGTTCGAGGGCAGCGTACAAAATACGTTCTGCAGTCGCCTTCTTGCCAGAAAGCATCAGCTTGTTGATCATCATGGTGACCAAGCGCGAAGTGAAGACTGGGTCTGGAGTCACGGGGCGCTGGATGGAGCGGTTGCGGCGGGACATAAGCTCTTAATGTTTGGTAGTGGATTAACGCTTCTTGCCAGCAGGTGCTGCGGCTTGACCGGGCTTAGGTCGCTTGGCTCCGTACTTGGAGCGGCCCTGCATCCGATTTTTGACACCAGCAGTGTCGAGGGTGCCACGAATGATGTGGTAACGAACGCCTGGTAAGTCTTTGACACGACCGCCGCGAATCATCACGACAGAGTGCTCTTGCAAGTTGTGACCGATGCCCGGAATGTAGGCAGTAACCTCAAATCCAGATGTCAAACGGACGCGGGCTACCTTGCGCAGGGCAGAGTTCGGCTTCTTAGGAGTGGTAGTATACACACGCGTACAGACCCCCCGACGTTGGGGGCAGGACTTGAGGGCAGGAGACTTGGTTTTGCGCTGGGCAACCCCGCGCTCATGCCGAATGAGCTGGGCAATCGTGGGCATGGTTTCCGTTATAGGCAACGAAGACTTAATATAGCCAATAGAACCAGCCTTCGTCAACCACAAATCTTGGGGTAATATTGCTTTACTTCAGCATTTGTTTCTGGGCCAGTCCCTGTGAAACCAGAGAATATCGACCTACAGATGGAGTATCCCTGCCCCCGCTGCAAGCGCGGACAGTTACAAGCCATTATCCTGACAGATGCTTTTGGTTGTGACCGCTGTAGCCAGATCTTCGGCCTGACAGAGGACAACCAAACCCTCGAACAGCTCTCCACAAGCTATCCATACAAGAAAGCATGGCAGTGGACTGGAGCTAGTTGGCGCGATCAAAGCCGTGGGCTAAATCATGGGTACTACCCGCTTGTACTCGCCATCTCGGCGCTCATTCCCCTTGTCTGGCTACCCTTTGTCTTGCAATCGAAGTCAGGATTGGTGACTTTTACTTTCACAGTTGTTTTGATCGTAGTCGCATTGACGATTGGGCTAGCGCGACGCAGTCGCCCGTAGGACACGTATATAAGATGGACACACTCAAGCTTGAAGAGATCGCCGCAGGTGCTCTACGGGCAGCGCGACGATTAGCAACAGTGAAATCGGCGGCCAAACAGGGGGCACTTTTGGCCATGGCAAAGGCGCTGCGTACGCGTCAGAGCCTCATTCTTGAAGCCAATACCCTAGATCTTGAAAATGCGCGGCAAAACGACCTTTCTGAAAGTCTGCTTGACCGCTTGAAGCTCACTCCCCAGCGTATTGAGAGCATGGCAGTTTCGTTAGAGCAGATCGCCGAACTGAGAGATCCGATTGGGGAAGTTGTCCGTGGTTGGCAGCATCCCCAAGGTATGGAGATCCGCCAAATCCGGGTTCCCTTAGGCTTAATCGGAATCATCTACGAGGCTCGCCCTAACGTCACTGCAGATGCCATTGGACTATGCATCAAGTCGGGAAACGGCGTGCTTTTGAAGGGCGGCAAAGAAGCCGATCTTTCCAATCGGGCGATTTCAGAGATCCTCAGTCGGGCGGCCTACGACAGCGGTCTTCCCGAAGGCTGCATTCAGCAACTGCCCGCAGAACGGGCAATTGTTGATGCGATGATCCGCCTTGATCGCTACCTAGCCTTAGTGATCCCGCGTGGTGGCAGTGCATTAATTGACTTTGTCGTACAAAACGCCTCTGTGCCTGTTCTGGAGACTGGGGTCGGCAACTGTCACCTCTATGTGTCCAGTTCTGCGAACTTAGAGATGTCCCAGCGCATTCTCCTGAATGCCAAAGTGCAACGTCCTTCTGTTTGCAATTCGGTCGAGAAGTTATTGATTCACCGCGATGCCGTCCCCACCCATCTGCGCAGTTTGCTCGATGCCCTCAAAGAAGCAGGAGTAGAAGTCAGAGGCTGTCCCCGTACTCGCATCTTCGATCCGTCGGTGATCGGGGCTGTCGAAGCAGATTGGTCTACAGAGTACTTGGACAAAATTATCGCCATCAAAATCGTCGATTCGACCCACGAGGCAATCGATTGGATCAACCACTACGGCTCCCAGCACTCCGAAGCGATTTTGACAGCCAGCCTCGAAGAAGCCCAAGCTTTTACCCAACAAGTGGAAGCAGCAGCGGTCTACGTAAACGCTTCAACTCGGTTTACCGATGGAGGGGAATTTGGGTTTGGGGCAGAAATTGGCATCTCCACCCAGAGGCTGCATGCCCGTGGCCCCGTCGGTTTGCCAGAGCTGACCTCGACTAAGTACGTGATCATCGGGACAGGCCAAAGCCGCGACTGAAAATTCACTCTAGACATAGTAATCATTTTGTTCTATGCTTGGTAGCTGTTGTCTCTAGCGGCAACGGAACGGATACTGGGTTGCTTGGCTTCCTAAGTCCCCTATCCTTTTGTTTCGTTATAGAACGCCGACAGGGCTTTTCAAAGCTGCTGTTGTTGCGCGATTGTTCAAGACCAGACAGGTAAACCACCATGGCCGACGAAGTTAAAGCCGTCGCTCGTTTCATTCGCATGTCCCCCTTCAAGGTGCGGCGCATTCTGGATCAGATCCGGGGTCGCTCCTATGGAGATGCGCTGATCATCCTTCAGTTCTTGCCCCATGCGGCGACAGATCCGATCAAAAAGGTTCTCGAATCCGCAGCGGCAAACGCTGAAAACAACTTCAACTTGGATCGCCGCAACTTGGTAGTTTCTACTGCTTTTGCGGACGGTGGCCCAACCCTCAAGCGCTTCCGCGCTGGAGATCGTGGCCGTGCTCGTCCTGTGCGCAAACGCACAAGCCACATCACTGTGGCCGTCGCCGAACTGGAGGTTGGAGCCTAATGGGACAGAAAGTACATCCGGTCGGGCTACGCCTCGGCATTATTCGTGAACACCGTTCGCGCTGGTTTGCCAAAGCCAACGAGTACCCAGCCAATCTCAAGGAAGACTACGAGATTCGCCAGTTCATCGAGAAAGACCCGAAGCTTGCCAAAGCAGGCATCGCTGATATTGAAATCGAGCGCAAGGCTGACCAAGTCGAATTGACCCTGCGCACTGCCCGCCCTGGCGTAGTCGTTGGTCGCGGTGGTCAAGGCATCGAAGAACTGAAGAAGACCCTTGAAAAACTGATCGATCGGCGCGAAAACCAGATTCGCATCAACGTCGTCGAAGTCCAGCGCGTCGATGCAGAAGCACGGCTTTTGGCTGACTACATCACTGAACAGCTAGAGCGCCGCGTTGCTTTTCGTCGCGCAGTGCGTCAGGCGATGCAGCGTGCCCAGCGTGCAGGCGTTCAGGGGATCAAAGTGATGGTCTCCGGTCGTCTCAACGGCGCAGAAATTGCCCGTTCTGAGTGGACGCGTGAAGGTCGGATTCCTCTGCATACCCTGCGAGCGGACATCGACTACTCGTACCGGACAGCACAGACCACCTACGGAATCCTCGGTGTCAAAGTCTGGGTTTTTAAGGGCGAAATTCTGCCGACTGCTGCCAAAGAGCAAGTAGCACCACCACCAGCTGCTGCCCGTACCCGCAAGCCGAAGAAGATCCAGTACGAAGAACGTACCGACGAGCAGTAAGGATTTACGACCATGTTGATGCCCAAACGGACCAAATTTCGCAAGCAGCAGCGCGGTCGCATGACCGGAGCGGCAACGCGGGGCGCAGAGATCTCCTTTGGAACCTTTGGCCTTCAAGCTTTGGAACCAGTCTGGATGACCTCCCGCCAGATCGAGGCTGCTCGTCGTGCCATGACCCGCTACATTCGGCGCGGTGGCAAAATCTACATCCGCATTTTTCCTGACAAGCCTGTCACCCAGCGTGCTGCGGAAACCCGGATGGGTTCCGGTAAAGGTGCGCCTGAGTTTTGGGTCTGCGTCGTCAAGCCAGGACGGATTTTGTTTGAGATCGACGGTGTGGATGTCGAAATCGCCCGCGAAGCGATGCGCCTTGCTGCCTCTAAGCTGCCGATCAAGACCAAGTTCATCGTCAAAGCGGAAGTCCCGACCCCAACCCCAACCATTACGGAGGTAGCAACCGATGGCATTGCCGAAGATTGAAGAACTCCGCGAGTTGGGGGATGAAGAAATCTCCGATCAGATTCTGGCGATGAAGAAGGAACTGTTTGAACTGCGGATGCAACAGGCGACCCGCCAACTCGAAAAGCCGCACTTGATCCGGCACGCCAAACACAAACTCGCCCAGTTGATGCTGCTCGAAGGTGAGCGCAAGACGGGTTCCAAGGAGAAATAACGATGCCGCGCAAGGAAAAAGTTGGACAGGTCGTCAGCGATGCCATGAATAAAACCGTGGTCGTTGCCGTCGAAAACCGCGTTCCCCACCCCAAGTACAAAAAGATCGTCGTGTACACCCGCAAGTTCAAGGCTCACGACGAAGAGAATCGCTGCAAAGTCGGGGATCGCGTTCGTATCCTCGAATCGCCACCGATCAGCAAGACCAAGCGCTGGGTCGTCGAAGACATTCTTAATGAGGTGATCACCCCATGATTCAGCAACAGTCTCGCCTCAGCGTGGCCGATAACACGGGTGCCCGCAATCTCATGTGCATCCGAGTTCTCGGTGCCACCGTCGGTTCCAAGGGACTGACCAAGGGTGGCGGTACCCGCACGTTTGCCTTCGTCGGCGATGTGATCGTCGCCGTTGTCAAAGATGCGTCCCCCAACATGGGTGTCAAGAAGTCGGAAGTGGTTCGTGCCGTGGTTGTGCGCACCCGTCACGCCATTCGCCGCGAAAACGGCATGGTGATTCGCTTCGACGACAACGCCGCAGTGATCATCGACAAGAACGGCAACCCACGGGGTACCCGCGTGTTTGGCCCTGTCGCCCGTGAACTGCGCGATAAGAACTTCACCAAGATTATTTCCCTCGCGCCGGAGGTGCTGTAATGGCGACCAACAACGGTGCAGGCAAGACCCGCCACAAAGTCCACGTCAAAAAGGACGACACCGTTCAGGTGATCTCCGGCAAGGACAAGGGCAAAGTCGGCAAAGTCATGCAGGTCTTCACAGACAGCAGCAAAGTGCTGGTTGAAGGGGTCAACATGCAAACCAAGCATGTGAAACCCCAAGGCGAAGAGCCAGGCCGCACAGATCGGCGGGAAGCACCGATCTATAGCTGCAAAGTGATGGTCTATTCCGACAAGAAGAAACAGGCCAGTCGCGTCGGTCATACCGTGACCGAAGCGGGCAAGAAAGTCCGCGTGCTCAAGAAAACTGGCGAGATCATCGATAAGTAGGGAGCGAGAGATGGCAACCGTCCGGATGAAACAGAAGTACAACGAGATCGTCGTTCCCCGCCTGCAGGAGCAGTTCAGTTATACGAACGTCATGCAGGTACCGAAGGTCACCAAGATCGTGATCAACCGGGGACTGGGCGAGGCTGCCCAGAATGCGAAGGCTCTCGATTCTTCTATTAAAGAGATCGCCACGATCACTGGCCAAAAACCAGTGGTCACCCGCGCCAAAAAAGCGATTGCGGCCTTTAAGCTGCGGGCTGGAGTCCCAGTGGGGATGACCGTCACTCTGCGGGCCAACAAGATGTACGAGTTTTTGGATCGGCTTGTCAGCATCGCTTTGCCCCGTATTCGTGACTTTCGCGGTGTTAGCCCGAAAGCTTTCGACGGTCGTGGCAACTACACCCTTGGCCTCAAGGAACAGTTGATCTTCCCGGAGATCGAGTACGACCAGATCGACAAAATTCGGGGGATGGACATCACCATCTGCACCACTGCCCAGAACGATGAGGAGGGCCGTGCCCTGCTTGCAGCTCTTGGCATGCCCTTTCGTAAGTAGGAACCATGGCGAAAGTATCGATGATCGAGCGCGAAAAAAAGCGCATAGAACTTGCCAACAAGGGCAAGCTCTCCCGCACACGGGTTCATAACCGTTGCTGGAAATGTGGCCGTCCACGGGGCTTCATCCGAGATTTCGGATTGTGCCGTATCTGTTTTCGGGAGATGGCCCACCAGGGTCTTTTGCCCGGTGTAGTCAAAGCGAGCTGGTAGGAGTAAAGCTATGGCGGTGAATGACACCCTTGCTGATATGCTGACGCGCATTCGCAATGCGAGCTTGGTAAAGCACGACGTTGTGCCTGTGCCTTCTACCCGCATGACCCGCTCTGTGGCGGAAGTGCTTAAGGCTGAAGGTTTCATTGTGGATTTCCAAGATCAAGGTGAAGGGAAGGAACGTGTCCTGACCGTCACTTTGAAGTACGGTGGACGGCAACGTCGCCCGATCATCACGACACTCAAGCGAGTTTCTCGCCCGGGGTTGCGTGTTTATGCCAACCGCAAGGAATTGCCCCGTGTACTCGGCGGCATCGGTATTGCGATTATTTCGACTTCCCAGGGGATCATGACCGACCGCGACGCGCGTAGAGCGGGTGTGGGCGGCGAAGTTCTCTGCTATGTCTCGTAAAGGAGTGACCCATGTCGCGCATCGGTAAACTGCCCATCCCGATTCCACCGAAGGTGGAAATCAAGGTCACGGGCCAGCATATTGCGGTGAAAGGACCCAAGGGCACCCTTGAACGGATCTTGCCGGACACTGTCGATATTATCCAGCAGCAGGATATTTTGATTATCCAGCGCCAAAACGAGTCCCGTCGTGCCCGCGAACAACACGGACTGCTGCGCACCTTGGTTGCCAATATGGTGACTGGTGTGTCTGCGGGCTTCGCCAAGCCCATGCAGATCGCTGGCGTTGGCTACCGGATTGCGCTCCAAGGGCGCAAGCTGAGTGTGACGGCTGGTTTTAGCCACCCCGTCGAGATCGAGTTACCTGCTGGGATCGACGTTGAAATTGAACCGAAGGCCGCCCCCATCGCTGGCACCCGCAACCAACAAGGTTTCAACTTTGTGGTGAAGGGCATCGATAAGCAAGCCGTCGGCGACGTTGCTGCCAACTTGCGCAGCATTCGTCCGCCTGAGCCTTACAAAGGCAAGGGCATCCGCTACACCGCTGAAAAGATCCTTTTGAAGGCCGGTAAATCCGGTAAGAAGTAAACCATGAAAGTTGATCGCAAAACGTCAACCTCCCGCCGTCACCAGCGCATCCGCAAGAAGCTTGCTGGTACCCCAGATCGTCCACGCTTGGCCGTGTATCGATCCAATCGGCATATCTACGCCCAAGTGATCGACGATGTCAGTCAAACCACGCTGGTCGCTGCCTCGACGGTGGAGACTGAACTGCGCAGTGGCGAAGCAGGGACTGCCACCTGCGACGCCGCTACAGAAGTCGGCAAACTCGTCGCTGCCCGCGCCAAAGAAAAAGGGATCTCCGCTGTTGTTTTTGACCGTGGCGGAAAACTCTACCATGGTCGAGTGAAAGCGGTTGCCGACGGTGCCCGCGAAGCTGGCCTCGAATTTTAGGAAATCCAGGAGAAAAAATGCCACCACAGCAACCTAGAGGGAGAGGACGCGGTCGCGGCCCCGGCGCACCGAGCGGACCAGGGGCTCCTGGGCCGGAGCAAGCTCCTGAGGATCCAGATCGCGAGGGTGGGGAACGCCGCCGTGGTCGAAAGGGTGGTCGCGGCGGTGATCGTGACCGCGATAAAGCCCAAGCAGAAAGTGAATTTCAAGAGCGGGTCGTTCAGATCCGTCGCGTCACCAAGGTCGTCAAGGGCGGTAAGAAACTGAGCTTCCGTGCCGTGATCGTGATTGGTGATGGCAAAGGCCGGGTCGGTGTCGGCGTTGGTAAAGCCAACGATGTCATCGGTGCAGTCAAAAAGGGCGTCTCTGATGCCCGTAAATCGCTGATCGAGGTTCCTCTGAACAGCATTCAAACCATCCCGCACCCGATGCAGGGGCGATCCGGCGCAGCGAGCGTCATGATCAAGCCAGCCTCCAGCGGTACCGGGGTTATCGCCGGTGGTGCAGTACGGACTGTTTTGGAACTTGCCGGACTCAAAAATATTCTGGCCAAGTCCTTGGGTTCTAAGTCACCCCTGAACAATGCCCGCGCTGCGGCAGATGCTTTGAGCCGTCTGCGCACTTTGCCTTCCGTCGCTGCTGAGCGCGGTGTTCCCGTTGCCAATCTCTGGAGCCGATAATTATGCGCCTTTGTGATGCTATTCCCGCTCCGGGTTCCAATCGCCGCAAGTCTCGCGTCGGTCGCGGTCACTCCGCTGGTCAAGGTAAAACCTCTGGTCGCGGTATGCGTGGTCAGAATTGCCGTTCTGGTGGTGGTGTGCGTCCCGGTTTTGAAGGCGGTCAGATTCCCCTTTACATGCGCTTGCCCAAACTCCACGGGTTTGAGCTAGTCAACCAAAAGGTGCGGACGATCGTCAATTTGAAGCAGCTTGTTGATCTTCCAGCTGGGAGCGAAGTCACGATTGCAACGCTTCTGCGTGCTGGCATCTTGACAACTTCCAAGGGTGGCCTGCGCGTGCTTGGCGAGGGCGATGTCACCGTCGCACTCAACGTGACGGCGACCTACTTTACAGAATCAGCCCGCGCAAAGATCGAAGCGGCTGGGGGCACCTGCACTGTCGAGGAATAAATGACACCCACAATGTCGCTCTTGGAGTTCCTGCGCAAACGGGGACTCCAATTGTTTTTGGTACTTGTCTGGTTAAGCATCATTTTTTACTTTTCTTCCCAACCTCACTCAGCTGAAGAAACCGAACTGATCTTCGGCAATTGGAACTTACTGGTTCGTAAAGCCTCGCACATTAGTGAGTACACAATTCTGACAGGGCTATTTTGGTGGTTCTATCAAGCCAATACACGCGCCTTGACTGGCGCGGCCATTTCATCGATTGTCTACTCCATGACCGACGAATTTCACCAAGCCTTTGTCCCTGGCCGTGGCGCAAGTCCTATCGACGTGTTGATCGATAGCAGTGGTGTGGGGATCGCTATCTTTTTACTGATTATCTATATCCGGCGGTCTTAGCCTCGTCGTTGATAGGCTCCGCCTCGAAAAATATTATCTTTTTTGCTAAATAGCCTTTTGAGCAAAACAAACAAAGAAAATCTAGAGAAACATTATAAAGATGTCATATAGACGACCGGAAAATTGTTCAAGGCTTGCTAAGGTTTAACTGCCTGCTGTACACAAATCATCCCCCATTTATTTATTTAGAGATTTCGTACTCCTGTCCGATAGATAAAATAACCAACTTCTAATGTGGGGTGTAAGAGATGTTTAGACATTCCTATTTCTTGATTGCTTTGGGTTGTTCTGGATGGCTGCTGACTGGGGTAGTTCGTGCCCAAGAGACTCCTGGATTTCGTGATGTGTTAAGCGTACAAGAACTTTCTCAAACCAAATCAGCTGATTTGCGCACACCCGTGCCACCGATTACTAATGCTTCAAGTACTGCAATTCCAAGGCAGCCCAAAACCTATTGGATGCTGCAACAAGCGAGGACATTTCCAGAAGTTTGGACTGATGGCCCCGATTTGCCTGCTTACCGTGCCTTTTTCGCCATGCTCGAACAAGGGCTACAAACACGTGAGCAATTTCATGAGGCGCTGCCGATGGCGCAAAAAATGTCAGGACTTAGCGATGCCAACTTGATCTGGTTGTCACGTCGCCTCGCTAGTGTCGGTGCCCCTCAAAATCGAGAATATCAAGCAGAGACTGCTGATATTCAGGCGGCAGATGGTTATTGGCTACTTAAGCAGGGACGCATGTTTCCAGGTGCTTGGGCGGATGGCCCAGATTTACCTGCCTATCGCGCCTTTTTTGCCCTTCTCTCTCAGGGCAAAGAGAGCAGTCTGGCTTTTACCTCTGCCGTAAACCTAGCACAGAAGCTTTCGGGAGTCAGCGACGCAAACCTTGTTTGGCTCACCCAGCGCCTTGCCAGTGCCGGACATTAGTTCAAACTAAAGAGTCGTGCATCCCTAACCCTTGCTTAAAAAACTTCACATCCCCACCGCTCTGAAACACTCAGGTTTCCTGAGCAACGATACGCCCGTGGTAGAATGGACAAGCGAACACAAGGGTTTTGACCATGCGATATGCAGACAAAAAAGAGGCAGAAGACAAAGTCTTAAAGACTATTTATCACTTGTCCTTGGAAGATCCAGACCGCTCCACTTATCTGACCAATGTTCAACATGCAACGGGTCTAGGTCAAAAGGAAATTCAGGATATTTGCAAGATCTTGATCAAGCGCGGCCAAATCGAACGAACCAATTTCAGACTCACAATTACAGATGAAGGCGTCAACTACGCCGAAAAGCATTTCGTGTAAATTTGTGTCACTTTGCGCTTAGGGCAGCTCAAACTCTTGCTGTCATGGCCCGCGTCACTGGGGTGTCTGAAGGTTGGCTGCAGGTGTACGTCAATCAAAAGTACTGCCGGAGGGGGGCTAGCTCGCCAAGGGGGTTCGGGGCACTTCGCGTCGCCAAACCCCTCGACAAGTCGATTGGCTTATGTTCAAGGCGAATATTATTAATAGGAACTCTTGGCGTTTAGCAATTGAAGCACAACAGCCGTTCTAAGATAGCTACTTACTGCAACTTGAGAGTCCCAGCGTAGAATATGCTGTTTCGCTTCGATGGCCTTGAATAAAATATTGAGTTCATCACTAAGTCGCAGAAATCCTAAGGCAGTAGCCATGCTGAGGATTTCTTGCCACTGACGGAGTGTGCGTGTATCAGTACGCTCGAAACCATTTATTAATATCTCGCAAAGGCCATCTGCGAGTTTTTCATTGAACTGTTTGAGCGGATTTGTTGGGAGTGTCGATGAGGTGATTTCCGTTGCAGTTGCAGTTGATTTCGATTCATGAATCCAAGGTTGGAGCATGATCCGCTTTTGATCCTGCTCGAAAATTAAGGCTGTCGGTTCGACGATGATTCCGTTTGCTCCAAGTGAGACCAATCCAGCAATAAAGCGGGGGGCGGATTCGGCAAGATGTTGCATGAGGGCTTCGGTGCCGGATCGGCTGCGACTGGTGAAGGGATGGTGTAGCCAGAAACAGTGGCCTTCGCGGTCTTTGCATTGGGAACGGACGACTTGATCGATGGTGGAAAATTCTAGGGATTCGATGGAAACAACAGGCAAGACATGGAAATTTTCGCCAAGGCGGCGAGGGCGCAGCGCTTTGGGTGGAAGGGTGGAGAGATGCAGTTGGAGTTCTTCCAAATTTTCGACTAGAACTGGGGCTTTCAGTTGCTCCCAGGTGAAGGATTGGGGATTGAGTGTTGCTGGGGCACGACCGGGAAGGAATTGGTGATCGGGAGTGCGCTTGCCGCCTTTGATCAGAGCTTGGCCGCTACCGAGGGCTGCGAAGGTAGCTCCTTTGAGAACAGGGGTGCGTGCCAACTCGGCAAATGAACGCGGGTTTTCGCCGTCGGGAAAGTCCCGTGCAATGACAATCACTTCCCCAGATGCGGAATCTTGCAAGTAGTTGATCACTCGCACGGAGCGGTGCCGTTTAACGACCCCGCACCCAAGACCGATCAGCCGCGCACTGCCGACTTCGCTGACGCGATCTGTTTGGGAGCCACGCACAAAGAGTTGGGGTAGATTCTCTGGTTGATTCGTGATTGCATCGATGCGCATACACAACTCAGCAATATGCTCTACGGCTTGCGCGGCTGAAAATCTTGCATCTCTTTGGTTGTAGCGCTCATATTCATGCGAAAGTTCGGCCAGAATTTCGGCAGGCCAGATTAAATAGGCGGTTCGGCACTGGGTTTCGAGGCGGCGCAATCGAGCAACGGGAGCCGAAGACAGACTAGCAAACCCAACTTCTAGGAGGGTTGCCAGCCCTGTTTCGAGATCTGCGAGCAGGTTTTCGGGAATTGCTGGGGGAACCCCTGTTTCCACCAACCCACTGGTTTTCTCCTCGGCGAGTTCTCGAAAAGCCCAGATCGCCATGGGCACATGGCGGCAAGGAGCTGTTTCTGTGCAATCGCAGCGGGTGTAGCGCAAGTCTTCGGGGACAAGAAAGCGAACGGTATGGGCAAGGGTATGAAAGCGAGCCATCGGTTTGGTACTGCGCAACAGTTCGATCACTTGGCCAAAGCTGTACTGCTGACGGATTTGGCTCAGGGCAGACTTTTTGAAGTAGATATCGAGTTGGCTATCGGCGATCTGACCCGGATTCCAAGACGTAGCGACTGCGGAGAGAGGGGTTTCAGTGGTGATCCACTGTTGATAGGCCAAAACAGCACCGACGAGATGGCGACAGATAGAAGTCGCCGAGCAGGTACATTGACGATCGCTAAGTACAGTACTAGGTGGGAGAGTACAGACTGCTGCGTCATTCCAGCGGACGATCACAGTCTGATCTGCGGACTCTTCAACGCCATAAGTAGGTGGCTGTACTTCTAGTTCCTTTTGGGCGCGCTTCAGCAGTCCCCGATTGGCCAGTTCTGCAAGGTCATCGGCGGTGAGAGAAACAAGATCAGATCGGGGCATTGTTTCGGAAACTGTTTTTTAGATGTGGGGCAATTTTGCACTTCTTCGCTGACATCGTAACTGTTTACTATGCAAGAAATCCTTAGCTAGCGATATTCCAGTTCACGAGTAGGAATATTAGGCAGGAGCTTTCTGGCTAGGGCAGTTTTAGGGGTTGTAGAAGTTGTTCAGCAAAGTTGGTAGCCATGGGCGCATCAATGCCATATTTCTTTGGCCACTGACTCTTGGGCAGGTACATGGTGCCGAAAAGTTTGTCTATCCAAGGAAAAATCGCGGCGTAGTTTTTGTTGATATACTCGGCTCCATCCTGCGTGTGATGCCAGTGATGAAAGGCAGGAGTGGATACTAAATGCTCCAGCCAGCCGAAACGCCAGCGCACATTCGCGTGGACAAAGAAGCTCCATATAGTACCAATCACTGCGTACAGTAATGGCACAACATCTGCCGTGCGTCCTGATGGCTGCGCCAAGCCTAAGACATAGATGGGAAGCAAACCGCAGAAACGGGTGAAGACCATATCTAATGGATGCGCCCGGGTATTGACGAGCCAATCCATTTCCTCCGCACTGTGGTGGATGGCATGGAAGCGCCAGAGCATTGGAATTTCGTGCATCCAGCGATGACCCCAATATGCACCAAATTCGCCAACGGTGATCGCTGCTAAAAGGCGAGTTGGCAGTGGCAGAACTGCGACCCACCCATACAGCCCGCCGGGGACAAACGAATGCACTCCCCAAGCAATCATCGACATGGGCAGGATCAAGATCAGCTTGGGTAGGAGACTGTTGAGAAAGTAATAGCCCAGATCCGCCAGGAAGCCTTTTCGCAGGACTTTCTGAGGATGCTGGGCAAAAAACTTTTCTAGCGGGACGAAAACGACCATGAGTAGCAGCAACCAGCTACACAGCCTGAAGACATCGAACGCGAAGTGTCGGAGAGTTTCCATTAAGCCTGATCGCTTTTTCGCTTAGACGCGATCCGCCGAACAGCTACCAGACCAGAAACGAGCAAAACAGCTGGTAAAGCCATGGCTGGTTCTGGCACAGGGGTTTCCTCAAGGTTGACACCGTCCAAGAGAGAAAAAGGCGGTGTGCCCTCTGGGGTGCCGATGGCAAAAAATGAGAGCAGACTACTGGCGCTTTCGGCAGTGAAGTTAAAGGTCTGGAACTGCCAGCCGGTGAAGCCATGATTGACGTTATTCAGAACAGATGTGAACTTAGTCTGGCTACCTAGGCTGACTCGCCACTGATCCGTGGTAGGACCATCGAACCCGGTCTGCTGCGCTCCCGCCCACCAGAAAGTGAGGGTATAGCTTTTGCCAACCGTCAGACCGCTAATGGTCTGCGAGATTGCCCCTTCTCCAAAGGCACCATCAGCGGCAAGAAAATTACCGCCAGTGGGGCTGCTTGCGGGCAGGCCATTCGCCGAACCACTGTTCGGCCCCCAAAATTTGACTGTTCCATATTGGCCAACCACGCCTGTTGTATCCGCAGTCCCGGAGCCGTAGACGAAGTTGTAGGCCGGGCCGGTGTAGTCCCTAGTAGTCGATGCATTTGTCCAACCTGTTGCAAGCCTGTTGTAGCCTAATTGTCCCCCAGTCGTTTGTGTGGTTCCGGTGAGGTTCGTGATGGACTCGAAGCCCCCATTGAACACTAAGTTAAATGCTTGTGCAGAAGGGGAGAACGTTAACAGGGAGATGGCTGCAATGCCAATGGCTGAACGAATCAAGGCTAGATTTGTGTGAAACATTTTTACTCTGCGAAAAAGAAATGTACATGCTTGATCTGAGGGGTCGATGGTTTAGGTAGAGCCAAGTCGAGAAATTGCATCTAAAGACGAAGTTTCTTGAAGCAGCCCTTACTATGTAATCGTTCCCACCTTCAGTGGCGGGTTCATATTTTTAAGATGAAGATCTCAGTAAATTTAATGACTTGCTTCTACTTGGAAGTAGATGTGTAAATCTAGTTTTTGTATGATTTGTGTGTGCGTTTTACTAAGCTATGCCAGCTGTGTTCGTGAAATACACGGAGCAATTTAGCGAACCTTATCCGCGACCCATTTCGCCAGTTCTCCGGGCGTCATGGCAGCAACATGGGCACCAACATTGACGAGTTTTTGAGCAAGATCGCGGTCATAGCAGGGATTGGCATTGCCATCGAGGGCAGCCAGTCCAAGTAGTGTTGCTCCAGATTCCACCAATTGTTTCGCAATGGTAATCAGGCGGTTTGCGGGAGCACCTTCGAAGAAGTCTGTGATCAAAAGAATAATGGTGCGTCGCGGATTGTCGATGCATTGTGCGCCATAGGTCAATGCATTGCCGATGTCAGTACCACCACCGAGTTGGACTTTCATCAGCGTTTCGACCGGATCGCTGCACTGGTCGGTGAGATCGACGACGTTCGTATCGAAGATGCACAGATGCGTCCGAAGCGTACGGATACCAAAAAAGATCGAGGCCATGATCGCCGAGTGGATAACGCTATCGAGCATACTGCCCGACTCATCGACAAGAATAATGATCTGCCAACGCTCTACTTGGCGGCGTACCCGCGAGAAAAAATAGGGCGTTTCGATGAAGAGTCTTTTCGTCTCGCGATCGTAGGTGCGCAGATTGCGGCGGATCGTCGTGCGCGCATCAAAGTTTTTGGCAATGTTCAACATGGAACGCCGCCTGCGGTCTACACTGCCAAAAAATGGGGCGCTGACTTGGCGAGAGAGGGACTCCATCAACTGCTCAATCACCCGCCTTGTGAGATCGCGAGCAAGGGCTAAGACCTCTTGATTCATCAAATGCTTGGTGCGCAGAACCGCTTTAAGTAACGTTTCTGAGGGTTGGGCACGGCGAAGCAGATCTAGATTCGTGACCATTTCTTCGAGTTGATAGCGCTCTAAGGCATCTCGTTCTAAGCGTTCGATGGTCTGTTGGGGAAAGAGTTCATGAACAGCATTGATCCAATCAGGGACATTTAATTGTGAGGCTTCCATGCCCCCTTCGCGTTTTGTGGATTTACCACTGCGCCCACGAACATTGCGCCCTTTCCCGTATTCTCGGTCGTAGAGGAAACCCAACGCTTCATCCTGGGCAATTTCAACACCTGACAAGACATCGCCAAGGGCAGATTCGCTGCTTTCGCCTAGAATCAAGCGCCAACGCGCTTTTTGAGACCTTTGCTCGTTCACTGTTTTCCTCCGCCACGCAGACCAAAGCGCTCCAGCAAGGCAAAGATTTGGCCTTCGAGAACCATGGTTTGGGCAACTGCTTCGGGACTCACAACAAAGGGTTCCAACGTTTCCGCCTCGCCAAATAAGTTGAGAGCGAGATGATGTTTCTCTCTGGGGGTGAAGTAGGTAAAAGCAAGGCGTAAAGCGGGTAATGCTTCCAAAAATGTCTGTTCGTCCAGGCCGGAAATTAAACGATTTAGGGTTTCGAGAAGTTGCGGATAGCGCTGAATCACTTCGCGCCCTAATGCAAATAGTCCAGTTAAAAAGTCACCGATTTCAGACGGAGAAGTGTGGGCGGATAGGGTGGAAGCGACTGTTTCTTCTGAAGCTGCAGCGAGTGTCCAAAGCACCCCGAGAGAAGCACCGCGCAGGAGCGCTGTTTGGCTGGAGTCGTTGAGAATGCGTCCAAGAATATCTGTAAAACTTAGGAGGTTCAAAGGCAGGCTGTTGCGGCAGCGCTCGAAAGTTTCCAGGAGGATCTTCATACAGTCCAGCAACTTGGTGTTGCGATCTTCGATGCGACCTAAGCTTTCAAGCAGCCAAAGACTGCGGTTAAACACTTCGACGACCAAACTGCCTAAGTCGTCTTGGCCAACAGTGCCAAGCATTTCGTCGTAGCGGTAGAGATAAAGCAGGTGACCAAGGGCAGTGGTGACGGCAAAAAAGTCGGCATCGCTGCGCAATAACGTCTGGAGGCGATCCAGCAAGATGTCGCTGAGATCGGTGAAACCCATCCAGCAAGCAGCTAGTAGATACTGGGCAGCAGCGGCGGCATCGCGCTCAGACTGGTCGATCATTTCCAACAATTGGGCATGGGCGGATTCTTTGAGGGTCGTGCCGTAGATCGATTGCTCGATGGCACTGGCCTCGAACTCCGGCGACCAACAGAGCCGCCAAGTTTCACTGAACTGCTCAAGATTGTCGCGGGTGAGCAGATCCACGCCAGCGATACAGGTGAAACCATTGATTTTCAGCGTTTGCAACTGGTGGAGTAGCTGTGAACACTCGCGGTCTTTTTCTGTTAGGAGGTCGAGGTCGATAAATGTTTCGCGTTGAGGCAGTTCTAAATGATGTTTGACGAGCCATTGGTGAATGTCTTCAACGAGGGGTGGTAAACGGGTACCTTCCGCCAGCCGTCCTTTGAGCGTGCCCCTGAGAACGGCGTGGACGGCATCGAGAAAAGGATGCTTGAGATCGTCGCTGAGTGCTTCTTTGACCAGGGAAGTTGTGATTCCATCCACCAAGTCCCGTCGCCAAACCCGTGGATGCCCCCGTAGATCTGCCAAGGCTTTGGCTGTGGTGGAAACGGCGATCAAGTCAGCAGAACTGACGGTCTGTTTGCGCGTGCGCAGATCCTGGGCGACAGCAGCGAGGATTGTCGGAACAATATTGCCTGATTGCCCTTCCTCCCAAACTTGATGGTAGAAGCCTGGCCCCGGCATCCCAGCTTCGTAGCCTGTCAGGCTATCGAGGCGTTCGTAGGAATAGGGAGTCAGAGCAATGCCCCGCTCGATCTGCGTTTGGTCTAGCTCGAAAGGTTCGAGGGGGCGTTGCAACCGTTCGTAGAGGGCATGGCTGTGAAAACCGCCTGTGACAATGATCACAGGCGCACTTGCCAGAAAAGGCTGAATCTGTTCGGCCATAAAGGCTTCGCGGCGCAGATCTTCGCCGGAGATGCGGCCATCGGTGTAGCGCATTAAGTAACACAGGGTATGGCAGCGCTGGAGATAGTCGGCAGGGTCGAGATTGCCATCGACTTCAAACAATAGATCCCATAGGGCATCGAAACCCTCCACCCCAAGGCGTTGGCTGAGACTTTCGATGTAGCCACTGCGCCGCAACTCGCCATCGGCGTAGCGATGGGTGGTGGCTTCGCTGGTCATCTGCGCCCAAGGTAAATCGATAAAGCGCACCGTTGCCCCAACTTCCCGTCCAGCTTGAATCGCTTGCCATTCTGGCGAGTAAAGACAAAAAGGATAAAAAGCACCTCGCCGTAGACCTTCGCGGTTGACGTAGGTGTAGATGGCGAGGGGTAGCTTGTGGGGCAAATACAGTTCATCGAACTGCTCGTTAAAATCTGATGGGCCTTCGATGAGCACTGCTTTAGGCTGAATCCGTCGAATCAGGTCGCCGAGAATGCGCGCTGCGGCTGGACTGTGGTGGCGCACAGGAAAGTAGATGACATTGCCATCGGTCTTCAACAAGGGAGCGAGATCAGCAAGATCCGGGGTCAAGGCAAATGCTCCCGCGCTTCGTAAAGCGCTTTCCAGAGGGGGGCTTTGCGCTCTTGAACCACATGGTTGAAGTAATGGCGCAGTTTTTTGAGGTCTTCGGTGCTGTCTTTGATGGCGGAGCCGACCATACTTTGGACGATGTGGGCGGGGGTGACTTTGCCGTTGTCGTAGTAGTAGGCATGGAGGACAGCGGCGTAGCCTACACCGACCGCTTCAGCGGTACTCATGACGGTGCTGAGACTTTCTAAACTCTTGCCTTCGATAGTCTTGCCTCGGCGCAACTCGTGAAATGTCGTGACGAGAATTTCGGCGAGATCCGGGGCAAGGGAAACAGGCACCTGTGCTTGTTCGAGAAGGCGATTGGTTTCACGCTGCACCAGTTCCATCTCGCGCTTGAGATCGGGAATGGGCTGAACCGTCTCGAAGTTGAATCGACGCTTCAGCGCCGCACTCATTTCATTGACTCCTCGGTCGCGGGTGTTAGCGGTGGCAATCACGTTGAAGCCGACGCGGGCGAACAAACTTCGGCTCTCCGCTTCGGGCAATTCAGGGATCGTCATCACTCGGTCGCTCAGGATCGACAACAGGGTGTCCTGGATTTCTAAGGGGCAGCGGGTAATTTCTTCGAAGCGTACGATCTTGCCTTCCCGCATCCCGCGATGGATCGGCGCTGGCACCAAAGATCTTTCACTTGGCCCCTCGGCGAGAAGCAGTGCGTAGTTCCAGGAATATTTGATACTGTCCTCAGTCGTTCCGGCACTGCCTTGGACTGTCAGAGTCGAATCACCGCTAATCGCTGCTGCCAAGAGTTCACTGAGATAACTCTTCGCGGTGCCCGGTTCACCGATCAGCATCAAGCCCCGATTAGTGGCGAGGGCAACGATGCAACGCTCCAAAAAACTGCGGTTGCCAACGAATTTTCCGCTGATACCTAATTTCTCATCACCCAAGATGAAGCGGATCACTGATTGGGGCGAAAGCTTCCAGCCACCGGGCTTTGAGACTTTGGCATCCTGTTTTGCAAGGAGAGTCAGTTCTTTGGCATAGAGCGCTTCGGCGGCAGGACGTTGAACTTCGGTGGGGGGCATAGGATTAGGTCACTTTTGAGCGGACAGTATACAGATCTTTAAGAACTTCGCTGATCACCAATGCATCTACTTGGCCCAAAATCAGAATCATATCCTCATATTCTTTTCTTCCCCAAGCCCCACCAACAGGGTAACTCCAGGTACTTTTGGGGAGACCTTTCACAAAGCAGCAACCATCGATTTTTTCGAAGCCATTACCGATTTGGAGGTTGGTCTGCACGAAGACCTCTTCGTACTCTCCAACGATGGCAGTAATATCAGCTGCCGGAAAATATTTGAGATGAATGCTGTAGTCGCCATGGTCGTGGAGGCCACCCTTTTCCCAGCCCAAGTTTTCGAGGGTGCGTACCAAGGTAATGATTGGAATATCGATGTCTTTGAAGCGGGTAATTTCCTCTGATTCAAGTTCTAAAGGCTCTAGAGCATAGACGGGGCGGCCAAGTTGCGCAAAGGGTGGCACGATGGCATAGTCACTGACTACTTCTCCCCAGGCAGAAAGTTCGGCTCCCTCAAGCAGTAAGGGATGAACAATGCCAACTTGAGCGATGCCTTCAAGGCTGAAAGTTTCTTCGTTCACGTCCGCCAAACTGCGATCCTCACTGACCCGGAAAGTTTTGGTTAATTTGCCACTTTTATCGAACCCCGACCAAATAAGCAATTGGGCAATATGATTCATCAGCGGATGTTGAACAAAGAAAAGGGAAAATTCATTACTAGACCAACGTCGTCCCGTGGCCATGGCCTGTTCTAAGCGCACTGCCTGAATCTTGGCGACTTCGGAAACCTGCTTTTTGAGCAATTTCCAATCAGCGACCGATTGATTAGCTAGTTCTCGATCATCTTTCGCGTTCGGCTTCGGAAGATCTGGTTTTGCCTTGCCATCGCTGTCTCGAACCAAGGGTTTTAAATTCTCACCGAGGACAAATTGAAATTGGCGTGGCCCAAAGTCAAAAATGCGCTTACCATGCTCATCCAATCCGCAGTCTGGAACGATCCGATCTTCAAGCTGTGCCCGTGAAAGATTCCGGTCACTGGCAATCCCTTCCATACACTCCTGGGCACGGTTCTTAATGCCTTGAAACTTCACTTTTTGGGCAATGCCATTGATCTGCATGAGGGCGGTATCGGTGCCAATAGCGCGTAAACATTCCAAACCGTTCACTGCGCGTTGATGTTGGCTTTCTCCCGGCCAGACACGAATCATCGGAGCAAGCTTTAGAGCAGAAGTGTCGCTGCCGAAAAGACCGAGAACAGACATAGCCCAAGACTCTTTAGAGGGCGCACCCACAACAAGCCAACGCTCGAAAAGCTTCCAGGCAAAGCGATCAAGGCTGTGTTTGTCACCGTAATGCTTCAAGGCTTTAACCAGAGCTTGTGGTTCTGTAAAAGTACTTTGACGTAGAGAAAGCAATAGCATTTCTATCTGTTCGGGATTAAGCTGATAGCCTGAAATGGTAATGGCAGGTAGATCGGCGGCAAACACCCAAGATGAAACTTTCTTGGGCTTCGTTACGGTTTTCAATGCATCGCGGAGCCAATCTGGTGTAGTGCTGTCATCCAAGATTGGAAGGTTGCTATTACCAGTATCAAAAATTTCGGCACTGATTCGCTCAGCAACTTCTTTGTCAAGCATATCTAGCTGCAAACGAATGAACGGTTCATATCCTCGTTTGGCGATACTTTGCAGAATATCGACTGCATTGCTAGCAAAACGACTGCGGCTTTTTATAATCGGCAGAAGGCCAACGATTGTTTCCACCGGATGTTCATTGAGCCATTCGTGGGCAGGCTTGGCTGATTTTGATTCTGTGGTGAGCTGAAGCATAAGCACCGCAACTTCAGGGGCAACTGCAAGTCCAAAAGTTTTCGTGAGCTTCACAGCTATTTCTTTGTTTGTCTGGGCAATGATGCTTTCGGAAATAGCCTCAAGAGCATCAAATTCTGTCAAGGCCAGCCATGCTCGAATATGTTCAGGTGTTGTGAGTTTCAGGCCGAGCCGTCGAAATTGAGCAATGATCTCTTTTCGGTCTCTTAAGGAAAAGATGATGTCTTCAGGGTGTTGATAATGGGCGGCGTAAGGAAACTGCTTTGTGTAGTAATCATCGGGCCAGGATTCGACAACAGTTTTGAGTTCGTCGCGCATTCCATCTATGTAGGCGATCAGGATAAAAGCCCAAGGACGTTCGTATTGATTTTGTGGCCAATTTCTAACTGTGATTTCTGGTTGAAGTTGACTACGGATCTGTAGAATCTCTTCTGGTTGCAAGCATGGAAGAACCAAAGACTGGAAATGCCCACAAAAAATATCGATCCACTCAGGTGTATAGCTTCTTGGATTCGGATTTCCTTTGGTCAGGTCAAACAAGACTTTAAAGAGTTCAGCGCCGGGAAGAAGGCTACACAAAACTGGCCCAGCAATTTCCTGCAACATATGTACGTAGAGGGTCTTGCGCAAAAGTTCCGCAACCTCGTCTGCGGATAAGAGGCCAGTCATTGGTGGCAGTTCTGACAATGATTTAGTTGGATCTGCAGCGGTGCAAAATGCAAAAAACCAGAATTGTGCCTCTTCTTGGGTGAGCACCTTGGCAATTCTGGCTTTATCCCAACGCCAATAGTACCAACTGGACGCACTCGTCGTATCTGGCCGTGCCTTTGCCAATCTCGCTTCGCAATTTGCGCGATCAAAAGCAGGAGGTTGGGGA